>NZ_JSYI01000131.1:0-3774 GCF_001023515.1 Diaphorobacter sp. J5-51
TGCGATCGACTTCCCCGTGGGGAGGGAGGCATCCATTACATCTCCTCGCGATCAATAGTCCTTCGTGAGTCTCGAAGGCTTTTCGCGCGTAGTTATCCAAGAGGAACCCACAATTATCCGCTTCTTCGCGAATTCCGCCGGCCCTTGTACATGAGCAACAGCCAACCTTCCACGCTCATCCGAACACCAAATATGAAACGACCGTAACATTGTACGACATGAAATTCGATCGACAGAAGTCAATCGCCGTGAAGCACTGGAATTGGGGCCACCAACGACTGGAACTTGTGTATAGTTGACACAGGAGATGGTGTTCCTCCTCTTTTGAAGAAACCGCAGCCGAAGATGCGCTGCTGATGACGCCTACAGAACCTGACCTTCGTTGGGGGCTGTAGGCGTTCGCGTTTACGTCCTTGGCATTGGTCAGCCCGATTGTTTCGAGCACATGACCAAGGTCCAATGCGTAAATATCTTCGTCGTCCCGAACAGCTAGAGCTACTGCCATCTCTTGGCAAATGGCTCCTCATCGCAAGCGTTGTCGCCGCTCTCGCGGGCAGCGCGTCTGCATTTTTCCTAGTGTCTCTGGATCGCGCCACCGAATGGCGCGAGGCGCACCGCTGGATCATCTGGCTGCTTCCGCTTGCAGGCATGGGCGTGGGCTTCGTCTATCACCTGCTGGGCAAGCAGGTGGACGGCGGTAACAACCTCATCATCGATGAGATCCACGACCCCAAGAAGGTTGTCCCGCTACGCATGGCGCCCTTGGTGCTAGGAGGCACCGTCATCTCTCACCTATTCGGTGCATCGGTCGGCCGAGAAGGCACTGCCGTGCAGATGAGTGGCGCGCTTGCAGATCAGCTCACCCATGTTTTCCGGCTGGAACACGAAGACCGGCGCATCCTGCTCATGACTGGCGTCAGCGCCGGTTTCTCCGCAGTGTTTGGCACGCCGCTGGCCGGGGCCGTGTTCGGGCTAGAAATACTAGCTATCGGGCGCATGCGCTACGACGCGCTGTTTCCTTGCGCCGTAGCGGCGATCGTGGCGAACCAGGTATGCCTTGCCTTCGGTGTCCACCATACGCATTACGCCATCTCCGAAGTTGTGCCAATCAGTGCCTGGAGCGTACTGGCCGTCGTACTGGCCGGCATCATCTTTGGGCTGGTAGGGGCCGTCTTTGCCAAGGCCGCGCACAAGCTGGGCGCAACGATGAAGCGCCGTATCGGCTACGCGCCGCTCCGCCCGTTCGTGGGAGGAGTGATCGTTGCCACCGCCGTGTGGGCGCTTGACGCCTACAACTACATCGGCCTCGGCATTCCCGAGATCATGCGTTCGTTCCAGGAGCCGATGAAGCCTTGGGACTGGCTGGGCAAGCTCGTCTTCACAGTGGTCTCCCTAGGCACTGGGTTCAAGGGCGGCGAGGTCACGCCGCTGTTCTACATCGGTGCGACGCTAGGCAACGCGCTGGCACCATTGCTGCACCTGCCCTTTCCGATGCTGGCTGGCATCGGTTTCGTTGCCGTGTTCGCAGGTGCGGCGAACACGCCTATCGCCACTACATTGATGGCCATGGAGCTATTTGGCGCCGATATTGGCCCGCTGGCGGCGGTCGGCTGCATCACTGCTTACCTGTTCTCCGGCCATACAGGCATCTACCACGCACAACGGCTTGGCCACGGCAAGCACAGCAAGCATCGGCGCACGGTTCCGGAAGAGCTTCGGATTTCCGATCTCGCGCATTTCCACAAGCAGCGCAGCGAAGCCCAGAAGAAGCCTCCGATCCCACCGGCGGACACCAGCGAGCCGCAGATCGAACACCAAGCAAACGACATCGACCAAAAAGGAGAATGACCATGTCGGCATCCAGCATCCAGACCATACATGCGCGAGAAATCCTGGACTCACGCGGCAACCCCACGATCGAAGTCGATGTAAGTCTGGCTGGTGGCGCCACGGGGCGCGCCGCCGTTCCATCCGGTGCGTCCACAGGTATTCACGAGGCCGTCGAAATCCGAGATGGCGATGTCCATCGCTTTAACGGTAAAGGTGTTCACACAGCAGTTTCCCATGTCAACAAAGCGATCTCTGCAGTGCTCCACAGCAGAGATGCCTGCGATCAGGCGGACATCGACAAACTGCTGATCGAATTCGATGGCACTCCCAACAAGGAACGCCTCGGGGCCAACGCAATCGTCGGAGTGTCTTTGGCCGTGGCCCGTGCTGCCGCACAGGCCTGCGGTCAGCCGCTGTTTCGCTATCTGGCAGGCGATCGCGATATACGCATGCCCGTGCCGATGTTCAACATCCTCAACGGCGGCGTGCATGCGAACTGGCAGGGGCCGGATTTTCAGGAATTCATGATTGCGCCAGTGGGTGCTCCGAGCTTCTCTGAAGCATTCCGCTACGGCGCAGAGATCTACCACCGCCTGCGCTCAATCCTGAAAGAACGAGGCTACTCCACAGCAGTCGGTGACGAAGGCGGGTTTGCCCCTGCACTGCAACGCAACAGCGATGCGATCGAGCTGATACTGGCGGCGATCGAAGCGGCAGGCTATCGGCCTGGCATTGATGTAGTGCTCGCTCTCGACCCAGCCTCCAGTGGTTTCTTTGAAGACGGCCTCTACCACCTTCGTAGCGAAAGCCGCAAAGTCACGCCATCGGAGCTGATTGAGTTGTACGAAGACTGGATTGGTCGCTTCCCAATCGCGGTGCTGGAGGACGGACTGGCAGAGGACGACTGGACCGGCTGGCAACTACTGAATCAGCGACTGGGCGATCAGATCGAGCTGGTGGGGGATGACCTCTTCGTGACCAATGTCAAACGTATTGAGCGCGGCATCCGCGAGAAGGTCGCCAACGCCGTACTGATAAAGCCCAATCAGGTGGGCACGCTTACCGAAACATGCGCCGCCGTAGATATGGCTTACGCGGCTGGCTGGGGAGCGATGGTTTCGCATCGCAGCGGCGAAACAGTAGATAGTTTCATTGCAGACTTAACCGTCGCATTGAACACCGGACACCTCAAGACCGGTGCTCCCTGCCGCGGTGAGCGTGTCGAAAAGTATAACCAACTCATGCGTATTGAAGAGATATTAGGTGACCGTGCCCACTATGCCGGTCGGGCCGCATTTGTTCGCTAGGTGAGCAATAAACACATGCCAATGCACATACTTTCATCAATGGTCAGCCTTGTATGACTGGCCTAAAGCTGCTCCGCAAGCAAAAGAGTGGATTATTAGTTCGAGGTCTTTATGGAATTGAGACATCTCCGCTACTTTGTCATCCTGGCTGAAGAGCTGCATTTCACACGAGCTGCCGAGCGCTTACACATCGAACAGCCCCCACTGTCCCGAGCCATTAAAGAGCTTGAGGATGAACTGGGGGCTGTTCTCTTTGATCGAGATCGTCGGGGAACCCAACTGACTTCGGCCGGAGTAGCATTCCTACAGGATGTGCGACGAGTATTCGCTGCCTTGGAACAGGCTCGGGAAAACGTCAAGGCCATCGCAGCGGGTTTACAAGGCAGTCTGCGTATCGCGATATCTGATGGCACTGTTGACCAGCGCCTGTCTGCATTTCTCGCCCACTGCCGCGAAGAAGAGCCCGACATTGAAATACGGCTGACAGAAGTTCCTCTAGCTGAACAGTTGCGCGGACTGCGGTCGGGCGACTTCACGATCGGATTTGCCCATACCGCGGAGGTTGGCGAGGAAATCATCGCGGAGCCGATATGGGGTCTCCTCGTTTTCAGTGCAATAAGTGACGGTACGAAAAGCT
>NZ_JSYI01000132.1:0-9460 GCF_001023515.1 Diaphorobacter sp. J5-51
TCCGCCATCAGCATGGAATCGTGTCCGCCATCGCGTGGAATACGCATTTGCCTGAATCGGTGTCCGGTGGGGTGCTTTGATCGGTGCCGAGTGTCCCACGGTACGCTGCCTGGTAGGCGGCAACGAATGCAGGTGGCAGCGTCATCTTCGTGCTGGTTGCCGTATTGAGCACGTCCCGGTAGTCAATGCCGCTCGCCAGGACGGCATTGAGCACCGCCTGCTGAGATTTGTCCAGCACCCCGCCATCACCAGCCTTGAACAAGCCGGTGACCGGATTCATCGCGCTCAGGTCTGGGTGCCCGAGGCTCTTTGGCATGAGCTTGGCAGCGCCGTCGATCTTGCCCTTGTTCAAATTTTTGAGTGACTCAGGGCGCGTTTGGATGTTGTGCCACCACACATCCGGCGCTGCAGCGATCGCGTTCGCGAGTGCCAGATCCGTCAGCGTGGTGACGTTCACGTTGCTCACTACATCCGTTGCGAGGGAGTAGTGCGACACGCCGTCCATCCCCTTCGCATGAATCGCGCACGGTGCTTTTTCCTTGCTGATGTCGATTTGCCAGTTGCCTTGTGTGTCCGCCTGTGTGGAAGCCAACTTGCCGGTGGTGCAGAGCACTTCGATCTTGGCCATTGCCATTGGCCCGCCAGAGACAGCCGTACCGGTCATGTACTTGGCAACATACTCCTCTTCATCCTTGCTTCCACCGCCACAGGCCGTCAGAAGTGCGCCCACTGCGATTGCCGCTCCGGCCACCTGCAGGTGTTTCGTCATTGCTCGCATGCATTGATCCCTTAGAACATAAAGAAAGCGCCGTGCGGCGCTTATCTTGGGTTATTTACAGGATCAGTTTCGCTGTACAGCTTTACAAAACCAAATGGAAAAACGTCGATTTGTGTCTCATTTGAAGATCATCAACGTGCTTGAGTGGGCGCCGCGATTGCGTTGAAACCGGAGGTATCTGGGGTTCTCATGCACAGAGCGCACACACTGGCAAGCAAGCCACGCATTGGCACCGTGTTTCTATCCGATCTTAGTAATCGCCAAGGCCTTCTCTCAGTTCCGGCGCGTTTTCCATATCTGTCCGGATGATCGCTGCGAGTATCGATTTCAGTTTGTCGCCGCCAAGTACGCCGCGCACCCCGTCAACTTCTGCGGGAAGCAAGATCGAGCGCAGGTAGGCGCCACCTTCTTCGTCAGGGTTCGGGTAGCGCAACACGAGGAAGTGTCCGCCAGCCTGTAGCAGGCCTTCTTCGAAAACGGCTTCGGTGGATCCCGCATGCAGCGTCAGCAGATCGAACAGACCCGGCTGCGATTTGTCCGAGGTGCCCATGAGAAGCTTTTCCGACACGCCTACGGCTGCCAGGGTCGTGGATTGCAGGCGTTGATCCACCAGGTTTTCGATGGCATCGCCAAGATGCGCCGCAATGATCATCTGAGCCTCTTGCGGCTCTTTGGACATGTGGTTGATGGCATCGACGAATCCGTCGATGTTCACTCGTGCCATCCAGGTGAATGAGGTCTCTACGTCGTGTGCGTAGAGGTAGATCGGCTCTTGATCCAGCGCCGTGGCATCGTGCCGCTTTACTGTCCAGCCGTTGGTTTTTGCGACCGTTTCCTCAATGAAACCGCGTGCCAGGGACGAATAGGGTGGTTTGTCTTGATGCGGCATTGTTCTTTCCCTGTTGGTTCTCTAGAAGATGTTTCTCCGACTTTACAGGCTTTTGGCGTTTGATGGGGTGCTTGTTTTTACTTATTTGTCTATAACTTGACCCATCACCCCAAAACAGGACGTTTGTTGACGCTTTTCAGGGCCGCATGTCGCGTGCACGTCACATTCTTTGCGATGGCAGCTGGGGCGCTTTCAACAGCCGCGATGGATGTGCGGTGCGGGCGGCGCCTAGCTATGTCCGACTGGGCGGCGTTGTCGCTTGTCTGCGGCAAGGGTGGTATTCGAAGTGTGTGTACGCAGGCTCAGAATGCGAGTGTAAGCCAGGGGGCGATTTGTTTCCGTGAAATCACACCAAGCAGATTGGATAGGCGTGAATCAAGGATTGTTCATTTGGGGCCGCATCTCCTCCGATGGCTGTAGTCGCATGTCTTGCATTCAGAACGCGTCCAAATTCGCGCGGGGAGAGCAGAGCAGGGTGCGTTGGGAATGCATTTTCCCGATCCACTGAAGGTGATTTCAGAAGTCTCTGCGGGAAAATCCTGGACTCCATCGTTTTGGTGAGCGTGCCTTCTCAAGAAACGGTTATGCAAGGCGGTCAGTAGCAGGGTGGCGATCTCGGTCTTTGCGATGATGTTCCGAGTACGCCAGGGGACGGGAAGGCAGCACTGATTTTGTGCGGTTTTTGTCCAGTCTGGTGCATTTGCGCGAATATTTTACTCTGACGCCGCTGGTCGTTTCGTTGCAGACAACCAACAGTGTTCCTGTCGTTCAAGGCAGGATTCACTGTACAGCGAAGTCTGGCGTGCAGCTACCGCACATCCTCCTCCCCCCGAGACAGTTGCACCAATGAATCTCCACGAGTCGGTTTTGGATGAATTTGAAGTAAAATGCTTGAATTTCGATTGCAGGATGGCAATAACGCAATTTCGTGGTGAGTTTGCGTAAGAACTAGCGCGACAGCATCCCCGTCACTGCTACAACGTGGGCGGCGTGGTTTAGACTTGGGGCGTTCCGCTTTTGTTTTCTCACATATGTTCTCGCATCCATGAAGCAGTTCGCAATCCATGATTTCTGCCCTTTTTGTTACGGCATCCGGAAACATTCTGGTGTTTGGTAACTCCGCAGTACACATAGTCGGCAAGTCCTTTCGCAACTTCTAGACTTCTGTGAAAATCCATTTCTAAAGCGTAGGTTTATCACGGAAGGGATTGGTGTATTCACGCTATTGAAGTCTTGGGCGGCAAGGGCAAGGACAAGGACAAGGACAAGGGCGCAAAACATTTCGCGCACGATTCATCGTGAATGCCATGCGCCCCGTGAGACGTTTCACCGTGACGATATTTTGAAAGACCACGCTTGGCGGGGAGCGATGACAAGTTATCGGGCTGCCCCACTTTGAGACAAGCAGGCCAAGGCTGGATCGGTCTGCAGCGGAAAGGACTGATCTTCCATTTCCACCCTCGCCGCCACCAGTGACACTAGGTCGTAGTTTCTCCCTCAACGTCGGTGATATTTTCTTCCGCTCCATATTGTTCAACGTACTTCTGCCCAGCCATTGATGCGTAGCGCATCGCAGTTATCGCCTTCACAATGAATCCGGCCTGTTTTCGCAGCAGTCCCATTTGAAGTTCCGTCCTCTCTACCATTGCCCATTCCCAGTCTCGCGCGTTCGCTTTGAGTTCAGCCATGGAGTAGGTGTCTTCATTGGCTGACTTGCGAATACTGGTCTTCACGTCCTTTCGGGCTCCCTTCTTGCCAAACCACTTGATGGTGTTCCACTTGGCTTGGATGTGGTTCCCCTTGCGGTGCATCACCAGGCGTAGTTGGCTCTTGTTCGACCATTCCGTGACCTTCTTCTCGTGGACTTCGATCTGCGTCCAGTGCGTGTCTGCCAGGCGGGTCATCTCGTCGTGGATCACGTTCAGGCACCCCTCCAGGGCGTCCAGTGTGGCTTCGTGTGCGGTCTTGTATTCCATGGCTGCGATGCTGTCTTATTGCCTGCCGCTCAGATAGCTGCGCGGCTGTGTGGATCGTTGGGAAAGACGAGAGTATCAGCCGCGCTGCTATGCAAGCGGCTGCAATATGCAGCAGGGATCGGCGCTTTTCACTTTCATCGGTGTTCGAATCCATCAGCCGCGCAGCTATCTCAGCGGCTGCTCTATGCAGCCAATCAGAATGCAATTTGCGCGATAGGCCGCAGACATCTCAGCCGCGCCGCTATCTCAGCGGCTGCTATAGCAGCCGTGGTCAATCTGTGGTGCTTGACTTGGTGGCCCCACGACGATGAGCATTCGCTTCTGACAAAGGGACTAGATGCACCTGGCGAAATGTCACTGGCGGTTCTCAGGCGGTGCTGTGTTGCTCGTCTAGCACCTTTGCGTTAGATCACTAGCGGTATACAGGACAATAACTGGCTGTTTTCGCGCGTGTATCGTTCCAGACGTTGTTTTAGACTTGTTGCGTCGTATTTGATTGTTTGGACGCATGATGAACATTCTCGGAATTGATATTGGTTATTCGAATCTCAAGATTGCCTACGGCTCGACCGATGGCGACGTGACCACTGCATTGCGCCCAGCAGGCGCAGCGCCATCCGACCGGTTTGGCTCTCGCTTCGATGGTCGGGCGCAAGACGATTTCTTGCATGTTCTGGTTGATGATCAGCCTTTCATTGCTGGCGTGTCATCCGATCGCGCAGAAATGTGGGAACGCTCATTGCATGCGGATTACTCCAAAACACCTTCCTACAAGGCGTTGATGCACGCCGGGATGCTGATGTCGGGGATGAACGAGATTGATGTTTTGGTAACTGGTTTGCCTGTGTCGCAGTTCAACGACCCAGCCAAGCGCGCGGAACTGGAGAAAAAGTTCGTTGGCAAACACCAGATCACTCCGAAACGGTCTGTGAATGTGAACCAGGTGAAGGTGCTGGCCCAGCCCGTTGGTGGTCTTCTTGACTATATCGAACAGCAGGATGAAGAGAAAACCGGATTCTTGGTCGATGATGACGCACGCGTGCTGGTTGTCGATCCTGGCTTCTTCTCTCTGGATTGGGTTCTTGTCAGCAATGGCCAGTTGCAGCGTCAATCGAGTGGCACTAGCCTGAAAGCTTCGTCAGTCTTGCTGGAGCAGGCTGCGCGGTTCATCGCGGAAGACTATGGTGCTACGCCGAGTACAGAGTCTTTGGAAAATGCAGTGCGCAACAACAAATCCTCGATCTTGATCATGGGGCAGCGTGTTCAGATCGAGTTATATATCAAAAAGGCCAGCGAAGCTATGGCATCCGTGACGGCTGATGCAATCCAGAAATCGCTGCGCATCGAGAGCGTTTCTCCTGATGTGGTTGTGATGGTTGGTGGCGGAGCAACGTTTTTCGAAAAGGCGGTTCGTGAAGCGTTCAGCAAACTCAAGGTCGTGATGCCGAAGGATCCTGTGTTTTCTCCGGCGCGTGGATTTTGGCTTATGGGTGCCTACGCATAGTCTTTGTTCGGGAAGCGCTTAGGGGCCGGAGCATCCGGCCTTTGGCGTTACTTGGAAGATCATATCTAAAGGGGCTTCCAT
The DNA here is from genome assembly GCF_001023515.1 of Diaphorobacter sp. J5-51. NCBI lineage: Bacteria > Pseudomonadati > Pseudomonadota > Betaproteobacteria > Burkholderiales > Comamonadaceae > Diaphorobacter > Diaphorobacter sp. J5-51. The sequence goes on from NZ_JSYI01000132.1 coordinate 5,229, forward strand.
GAGTGATGATATTCGCGTAGTCGTCATCTTGACTGACGCCAATCCAGAGCTACTTGCAGAGTTTGCGAACGTTAGCCCGCGTGCTCGCGCGGAGCGGATGCGGGTATTGGCAACGCTGGGTCTTGGGTTTAGTCGAGGTGGGCTCGTGTCGCCCGTCATGAGCCAAGCAAAAGTAAAAGCAGAAGCGACAACGCCCATTCCACAACCGTCTTTGCCAAAATTTGAGGTGCGTCGGTCTCAGGGCACTCCCTCCTCAGACGAGTCAGTAGCCGAATTTACTCCTGCTGTTCAGCTACTAGGGCGGCACCATCGTGGTGTGATGAGTCCTCCACTGACTGATGGTGAATCTTCGGCAAGTGGCAAACTGCGTAATCCGACACTAGCCCGGTTTGTAAAGTCGTTGGGATAAAAAAGAAAACCCGCTCTTTCTTTGGATCGGGCGGGTATCCATTGGTTTGAGTGTGAACTAACGAAGTAGACTCGGTGAAATTGACTCGACAACCCCAGTGGAAGCATTGATTACAATCGGATATTTCGTCGGATCGCAATTGTTATCAGCTTCACCGCTTGCTTGTTGAAAATATATATTTACTCCCGTCAGCTTTGTTCCAACAATCTCTGTATAGTAATTCTTGAAATCGCCCAACAACAATTGGTTGGCCATTTGCCCGAAGTTTCGCACACCTGTTTTATTCAGATTAGTAAAACAGATGAAACGTTTATAGGCGGTCACTTTGTTATATTTGTTCTTATCTGTAAGCACATTGTCGCCAAACTGAGTTAACGTTTCTTCGATTGGTGGCGCCCAATTGATCACCTCAGTGGATGTGCTGTTCTCTTTAATCACATCCAATGTGAACTGGTCGATGACAGCATCACCTTGGTGAAGACATTTCATATTTTTTGAGATATGCATGCTTGCCACCGTTTTCGCCTCGCATCTAAACTCTGCTTTTACGGCGTCATCTTTACTACCGCCTCCGCAGCCTGATAGGATGCCTACCACAATGCATTGCGTGATTATTGCGTGATATGTTTTGAGGGTCATTTTCTTTACCTGTTTGACATTACCGATTAAAGCTTCCTAAGCACTCCAATAAGACGGCAATGAATGGATGGCTGGCGCAGGCGCAACCTGCAGTGGCAGCGTGCACTGCCACTAACTAATCTATGCGATGACCATCTCGTGGCTGCCGTGAAATGCAGCGACTTCTGCAGTGTTTGTCTGTCTAGCACGCTGGCTTGCTTCTTTGCGCACGTCAACGAAATACGCCACGTTCTGCATCGTCTTCATTCCGAAAGCGTTGGTTGGATCGCCATACTGCTGGTGATGCACACCTTCAAAACAGCAAGAGACGCTCTCGCAGCCGGCTTCGTCCTGGCAGAGCAGAGAAAGGTCTACGGACTACACAGGGAGTGTCGAATCCTTGGTGTTGATACCAGTGGCCGTATCCCAGTAGGACTGTCATTTGCCTTGCGTGTCGAGATCCCAGAGGACTACACGCGGAACTATCTGGGGGTCATGTCTGATCGCTCGTTTGGCCAGTCAGTGAGCGTCAAGTTGGCCCAAGCCGGAGGAGGAACGATGGGCGGGTTTTCCGCAGCATCTGACATGAATAAGGTCGTCCAAATGTTTCATCCGGATGACCTTAGGGAAGCAATTGATGGTGCGAGGGAATGGGCTGACCGCTGGTTTCGCTACAACCCGGATGCGATGGAGCGAGCCATTTTGAGGCGCGCTGAAGCTAGGTCTTCACGTCTTTCACTAGAAACATAGGAGTCGGTATGGATCAATTTGCAGTATTTTCCGTGGCTGTTTTCATTGCCGTGACTTTAGCCAGTTTGTTGTTCACCTATTGGTTTTTCTCGCGGATCATTGCGGCTGGTGTACGAATTGGTCTAACTGAGGCCCGGATCAGGTTTCAGTCTCCAATTGGGACGGCTAGGGAAGTACCGGAAGCGCCGCCTGGCTATCGCTGGGAACTGGTCAAAGTTAGCGATCGGTGAACCACATATTCAGTATCATGCATCTGTATTTATTTCGACATATAGCCAAGTGTGCGGCTATCTCGTCTATTGTTTTCTGCATTCCACTTTCTTCAGTCGCCGAGGAAAAACCGTTAGAGGCTCATCCCGCTGCGCCACTGGTTGGCAAGTGGGTCTCAACGGTGAACATGAATTACACCGCCAGCAGTGAAAATCTATACTGGTGGACGGGGCGCATGTGGGGTGCCATTGACGAAACAGGCCGAATAGCCATGCGCGCTGACAATGGTTGTGATATAAGCGGCGCAGTCAAAACCGTAGATTCGTTGGGAATTTACGGTGAAGTGAAATTCACGAATTGTGAATCCAAAATAATGAACGAGGTTTATTCATTCAAGGCCACTAAGGCAAAGACTGGTGCCGGATTCACGTTCTCGCGGCAGGACGTTAGCGTATCCAAATCTTGGGGTGTTTCGGGGGCATTTGTCAGGTACTAGTCTTTCGTTGGGTGTGTCCTCATCCAAGAAGAACGCCCGCTGATGCGGGCTTTTTTGTACTCAGATGACACGTTTAGGCGCCTAAACCGCATCCATCCCTTCGCGCCAAGCCCGTTGTTCCTTGTGGTCATACCGCGCCGTCACATTGAGACTCGAATGCCGCGCCTGGGCCTGCACATAGCGCGGATTGACGCCAGCCTCCATTGAGTGCGTCACGCCGGTATGGCGCATCCAATGCGGTGTGGCCTCCCGCAGCCTGGCTGCTGCCGCGCTCTCGCCACGCGCCGCCATCAAATCAGCCGCTTGCCCAAAGATCACCTTGCAAATGAGGTAGATGGCCTGTGCCGTGATGCCCTTGTCCTCGCCTGTGACGGCCAGGATCGCGGGCCTGGTATCGCCAGGGGAGGGCAGGGGCGCCATGCACAGCGACTGGCGGTACACGCGCAGTTCACTCATCAACTTGGCCGTTGCGATGATCCTGGACTTTTTGTTTCCCTTGCCCACTACACGGATGATCCATCCCCCAGGCGATGCTTCGAAGCTGCCCATTGTCAGGCTGGCGGCTTCTTCGCGGCGCAGGAATGCACGGTACAGCAGCTGGAAGATCCAGCGTGCCCGGTGGTAGTGCTTGAGGTCTTTTTCTGACGCGCGGGGCAGGGCTTCGATGGCCTCCTGCACGGCATCCCACTCCAGGGGTGTCAACGCCTGCTCAATTGCTTCCTCGTCCTTCGCCCCGGACTGCCCTTGGTGTGCCAACTTGACCGGGTTGAACTTGCAGTAGGGCTCATCCCTTGCAGCGCGCAGCTCGCGCATGGCGGCAAACATCTTGTGCAATACCGTGATGCAGTGGGCGATGCTGGCCTCGGAGAGTGGCTTGCGGAATGGCTGATGCGTCCAACCGTGTGCCGTGAGGAAGTCGTCGGCAAAGGGGCGAGGCTGTTCCAAAAACGCCAGGTAGTCGTTGATGTCCTGCACCGCCACGGCGGGCAGCATGGCGGGGGCGGCGGGACGTGTGGCCTTGAGCCATAGCAGGAAGCGATGGCACTCTTTTTCGTAGGAGCGGATCGTGTGCGGGGACTTGCGCGCGAAGCTGTCCAGGAACACCTTGATGGCGTACTCGTCGGTAGCGACTTCGGTCGAAATGACCTCGTTGGCGACCTTGTTTGAATGCGCCAAGAGAACGACTGCTGACACGATTCGTCCTCCCTCAGTCCAACAAAGCCGCTAGGCGCCCAAGGGCCTCATCGATGACCCCTTGGGGGACACGCTCGATCCTGCGCGCCTTGCGGGCATTCAGGTCGAGCATGCGGATTTTGTTCACCAGGGCGACACCTTGGGTCTTGCAGCCGGTGCTCGCAAGCGACACGGCGAAACCGGCGTAACGTGCGAAGTCGCCTCCTTGCGTGATGGGGGCCACCAGCACATCTCCGAGCTTGTTGAATTCCTTGGTCGTGAGAACCAGGGCGGGCCGCGTGCCCCGCTGCTCATGACCCATTGCCGGGTCAAGGGGAACGCTCACGATGTCGCCTCGATCAAAAACCGCCATCAGAGCACCTCGCCGCCCACAGGACGTGCAACGCCCCACAAAACCAAATCGGCTGGCGGCGCAGCCTTCAGATCGCACCGCGCGATCATGTCGGCCAATATGTACTTGCGCTTCTTTGTCAGCACGATCTTGCCGTCAGCCGTGGTTTCCAGCGTCAAATGTTGGCCAGCTCCCATGCCCAAGTCCTTCAGAACGGGGGGGGG
>NZ_JSYI01000133.1:0-2950 GCF_001023515.1 Diaphorobacter sp. J5-51
CCAGCCTGGTGGGCGCAATCTTCCCGATCAGTTCCGGTGGAATGACCTGGCGGCGGTTCGACCAGCGATCCAGGACCGCCTGCATCTGTGAGGTATTCCACGCCATCACGATGTTGGCCATCAGGCTCAACGCATCGGCCACAGCCTGCATTTCATCGACACGTTTGGCCTGCGCCGGGCTGATCCGGCCGGTATAAATGGCGCGCTTGAGGGCGTTAACAGCCTCGCCCCGATTGAGCACCCGGCGCAACTCGTTCCTGAAAGCGTCCTTGACAAAGTAGTCAGCCAAAAACGCCGTACGCAGCAACCGCCCCAATTGCACGCCAGCCTCATAGATTGGATCGCCCTGGGCGGCAGAACCGAACCGCGCAAGAGCTGCCACCGCACTGGCATGTCCGCTCATGACCGAGGCTGCCAGGTGCACCAGACTATCCCAATGCTTTTCGATCAAAGCGACGTCGACATTGGCTTCGCACACCGCAGCGATTTCTGCGGGCACTTTGGTGCCGCGTGGCACAAAGAGGTGGCGCTGTTTGAGTTCCTTCAACCGCGGGCAAAGATCAAAACCAAGCAAACGGGCATGTGACATGGCAAAGTCGGTGTAGCCATGGGTATCCACAGCAAGCTGGCTGGTCTCCAGCTTTTCTTGGCGGATGACACCTTCAATGGCCACGCCCGCCTGGCGCTCATTGAGCACAAAGGGCTGCGCATGGAAGATGCCCCACCGGTCTTTTACATGGGAGTAGATTCCAATGGAAGGTGTGTTGCGCCGAGGATCAAGCCGGGCTTGCCACACCCGTTTGGTGGTCTCCATGCTCATCATGTCAGAAGATGCCAAATCGGACCGCCCCCAGGTGGCGGCAATCGGGTGTCGCTGCATGAATTCCAGCACAGCCTGGCAGGCCTGGCTCAGACGCCGTTCGTCCCGCGCCCAGCGCATGGCCTGGCGAATGCTGGTGGCAGACAATTGCGGAATCATGCGCGCGCATTCGACCGCAGTCAGACTGGTGCCGTGGGCCATGATGCCGGCATAGACCATCAGCAGCTCGTCGGTAGAGCGCGGCTCACGTCCGAGCATGATCCAGCTAAAGCGCACCTGGGCGTCAACGGCCAGAATCACTTCCGGCAATTGAACCTCACCGATGCGGTGATCCAAAGCCGCGCGCAGCTTGGTCACTTCTGGGTCTTCGTCCTCTGCGGGCAATGGCGACAAATGGAGTTCATCATCCACGCGCAGTACGCCACTGCGGGCTGCAGCGGCCACCGCATCGACACCGGCAGTTACTCTGGCCAGCAAAGGCTTCAAGAAAGTGGCAGCCTTGCTGGGTAACGATAGACGGGCATAGTGTTTCTTGGACTCTGCCTGCCAACGCTCGTCCGTGAAGAACAAGCGCGCACGACCCCGAAAGCTCAGGCTGTGCTCAATCCAGACCGAGCCATTGCGCACCGCGCGGCGCAGGGCAAACAGGGTGGCCACCTCCAACGCCTGAAACGCCCGTTCCCGGTCTGGGCTGGAGATCGAAACCTGCCAGATCATTCCCAGACTTGGTGCCACCACTTCAACTGGCAGCTTTCTGGATCCTTTGAGATATAAAGCTTGCAGCTTGGCAAGGTACTCGATGGCAGGATGCTCGCCGGTGGCCTGCCAGGGCAGCTTTGCAATGGCGACGAGCAACGACCGCACGGGGCGAATTCCATCAATCAATCCCTCGCGGACCAGGGAGGCCCTGCTCGGTGGTTTGCGTTTCTGGGTTTCGGTGATCAAGGCTTCAAGACGGGCACGCAACTCAGCATCTGGCACCGCACCTTGCGCGCTCAAGGCAACAAGTTCGCCGAGCAGCGTTTTGTACATTGCGGCCCAATTGACGGTAGCGGGGACATCGGCGGCAGCCTGACGCCACAGATCGGCGATCCGGCGCTGCACCATAAGGATCAACTGGTCTGTGGTGGTGAACAGGCAATACCGAAGAAAGCATGCGACCTCCACGGTGCGCGCTGGCTCTTTGATCTTGGCTCCGGCTGAGGGCGGCCTGGAGACAAGTCGGCGCGCGTAGCGGCGCAAGATGAGATCGGGGATGTCTGCCAGGTGCTTATGAACGTCCAGCGTGTAAAGCAGGTCGATGCGCTCCAGTACCTCGCTGATTTGGCGGGTTGAGTGTTTCGCCGGTGCAGCCCATAGCCAACTCTGCTGGGTTTGTCCATCTGGGCGCAGCTCTGAAACTGAGGCTCGCCAGCGATCAAGTGTTGCTGGATCAACGCTGGCGGCGATGGCGGTGCCTGTTTCAACTTCAAGCTGGGCAAGTGCCGCCGCAATCAGTGTCCGAATTGCCCGCTCGTGCACGATCACCAGCTTGTTCTTGTACAGCCATTGACGCGCCCGCACGAGTAGCTGATCGCGGTCGGCGCAGCGCGCCACTTCGTCGCGCAGTTCACGTACCAGTGAGCGGCGCTGGTGCTCGCTCATCCACTGGAATCCAAGGACCGTGCAGGCTACTTGTTGGTGATCGAATAGCGTGCGCCCGCGTTCATACATGGCTCTCAGCGAGGCGACTTCTGGTGCTGCAATGCCAAGCTCGTTGCCAAGGTGGCGCCACAAGGCTACTGGAATTACCCGAAAGGCACCGAGCAAACGCCCACTCATGCGCAGGAAACCAATATGGAGCGCCAGACCAAGCTTGTGGGAATCACCTCGGCGTGCATTGATTGCGTCGCGCTCGGCACCATCGAAGGTGAAAAATGCCTTCATCTCGAAGTCGCTGATATCGCGGGGGAGCCCACGCATCCCCAAAAACGTTGTGTGCCAACCCTGCATCGTGAACCTCAAAAGTGGGAGGCCACCATACCCGTTTACAAAGCGAACAGGAAAGTCAATGAAATCAACGGTCTACCCAGACCACCCCCGCGCCAGTGCTAGCTTTGCGTACCGTCACTTATTGCACTGAAAACGAGG
>NZ_JSYI01000134.1:0-90246 GCF_001023515.1 Diaphorobacter sp. J5-51
GTGACGGATTCAACAGCCTCACACACAGAAATCCTGACACTCCCGCCCTGGCCGCCCTGCAGCCCGGCACCGTGGTGATCGACTGCTCCACGGCCATTCCCTCGTCCACCGAATCCGTCGCCCGCGCCGTGGCGGCGGCCGGAGGGCGGTTCCTGGATGCGCCGATGACCCGCACCCCCAAGGAGGCCGCCGAGGGCCGGCTGAACCTGCTGGTGGGCGGCGAGGCCGCACTGCTCGACGAAGTGCGCCCGGTGCTGCAGTGCTTTGCCGAGAACATCACGCATACCGGTGCCGTGGGCAGTGGCCACCGCATGAAGCTGCTGCACAACTATGTGTCGCTGGGCAGCGTGGCGCTGATCGCGGAGGCTGCCGCGTGCGCGCTGGCGGCCGACGTGGCGCCGCAGGTGTTCCTGGATGTTCTCGCCAAGGGCGGCGGCGGCGGCGTGGCGCTGGAGCGCCTGCGGCCCTACCTGCTGCAGCAGGACCCCTCTGGGCTGCGCTTCTTCATGTCCAACGCGCTCAAGGACATGGGCTACTACACCGCCATGGCGCACGACGGCGGCGCGGCCGATGGCATTGCCCAGGCCGTGCACGACACCTTTGCCGCCGCCGTTGCCGAGGGTGGGCCGCAGGCGCTGGTGCCGGAGCTGGTAGCGCTGCTGCGCGCCAAGGGGGCGGGTTGATGAAGGTTGGACTTCTGGCGGGATTCCCTTTTCCCGCCTCCAGTCCTCCCGCCTCCCGCCTGTTGATACGTGGCGGGGACACCCGCGCGGCCCGCTAGTCTGCCGCGAGCACCCGCGTGATGAAGGTCCACTCCTGGGACTGCAGCGGCGTGATCGACAACCGGTTGCCTCGCTGCAGTACGCGCATAGACGCCAACTCGGGATGGGCGCGCAGTTCCGCCAGGCCAATGAGCCGTGTCTTGCGCACGGCTTGCACGTCCCGCAGCAGCCACCGGGGTTTCTCAAGGGGTGACTTGGGGTCGTAGTAAGGGGATTCAGGGTCGAACTGTGTGGGATCGGGGCGTACGCCCGAGGCTATGCGTGCAATGCCGGCGATACCGGGTGCAGGGCAGCTTGAGTGGTAGAAGAGCACGCCATCCCCCACCTGCATCTCGTCGCGCATGAAGTTGCGCGCCTGGTAATTGCGCACGCCGGTCCAGGGCACGGTGGCGCCCGGAGCGCCCAATGCATCGTCAATGGAGCACTCGTCGGGCTCCGATTTCATGAGCCAAAAGCGCGTAGTGGGTGTGGTCATGGCTGGAAGGACTCAGGACACCTGTGTGGCTTGCACACCGTCACCCCATGTGCAGGCACTGAAAACGCTGGCCCGGTGCGTAGCTACTTACCGCAATTACTACAGCAGTGCCGGACAGGGTGCCGGCCCCGGTCTCAGTTGGCGGCCGGAGCGCGCGCGGAAATGGCCATGGCGGCAGTGTCTTCGTCCGTGGTCACACGCCGTGCACCGTTGAAGCGCCGCTGCCAGTAGGAAGCGCCCATGTCTTCCACGCGCACCTGCGCACCGGAGCGCGGGGCATGGATGAACTTGCCGTCGCCCACGTAGATGCCTACGTGGCTGAACGCGCGGCGCATGGTGTTGAAGAACACCAGGTCGCCGGGCTGCAGGTCTTTTTTGTCGATGACTTCGGTGGCGGCGGCCTGCTCGTTGGCGCGGCGTGGAAGCACCATGCCCTTGGCCTGCTCATAGATGGCGCGCACGAAGCCGCTGCAGTCAAAACCCGTCTCGGCACTGCTGCCACCCCGGCGGTAGGGCACGCCGATGAAGCCCATGGCGGTGGAAATCAGGGAGGAGGTGCGGTCTGCCACGTTGTGCTGAACGTCCTGTAACTGGACGAGCAGGCTGCGGTCAATGCTGGCTGCAGGGGTGGCGGCTGCCCGCTCTACCTCGGGGGAGGGAGCGGCGTAGGCATTCGAGCAAAGCAGCAGCAGCAGGCACAACCGACGAAACATGGGGCGCGAGGGTACCACGGCATGACGGGAAATCTGCCGACAAGTGATAGTAAATAGTTGATTTACATGGATTTTCATGGACGTGCCCGCGGCGATAGGCAATGTCTTGCTGGGTTTTGCCCGGTGATGGGGTGAAGTGCATTTCGCATGCCGGCCTCTCACCATCTCGGGAAATTGCTTCTACTTTGATAGCGGTTCATGTTTGGTGGACAGGGCCCAACATCGTTTTGACGGATATGACCAGCGCATCAGTCCGCAAACGGGCCCCAATGGCACACTTTGGCCTTCTTTTCTGAGCCCGCCATGGGCGATTTCATGACGCGTGGACCTGTTTCCCCCACTTCGCGCCAGCCGCTGCTGTGGCTGGTCGCCCTGGGCTTCTTCATGCAGACGCTGGACGCCACCATCGTCAACACGGCCTTGCCGGCCATGGCGCGCGACCTGGGCGAAAGCCCGCTGCAGATGCACTCGGTGATCGTGGCGTATTCGCTGGCCATGGCGGTGCTGATTCCGGCGTCGGGCTGGCTGGCGGACCGTTTCGGCACGCGGCGGGTGTTCATGTCGGCGATCGCGTTGTTCGTGCTCGGCTCGGTGTTGTGCGCGCTGTCGTCCACGCTGCCGCTGCTGGTGGGCGCGCGCGTGGTCCAGGGGCTGGGCGGTGCGCTGCTGCTGCCCGTGGGGCGGCTGGCGGTGCTGCGGGCGTTTCCGCGCGACGAGTTCATCCGCGCCATGAGCTTCGTGGCGATTCCCGGGTTGGTGGGGCCGCTGATCGGGCCGACCCTGGGCGGCTGGATGGTGGAGTACGCCTCCTGGCATTGGATCTTCTGGGTCAATGTGCCCGTGGGGCTGGTGGGCTTGATGGCCGCGCGGCGCTTCATGGCGGCGGGAGAGGTGCTGGCCGTGCGTGGATTCGACGCCGTGGGTTATGGCCTGCTGGCCTTTGGCATGGCGGCCGTGTCGCTGGCGGTGGAGGGCATGGCCGGCGGTGGTGCGCGCAGCGCGTCGTCGCTGGTGATGATGATCTTTGGCCTGGCCAGTCTGGCGGCCTACTGGCTGCATGCGCTGCGCAGCGATGCGCCGCTGTTTGTGCCGGGGTTGTTTGCGGTGCGCACGCTGCGTGTGGGGCTGCTGGGCAACCTGTTTTCGCGGCTGGGCAGCTCGTGCATGCCCTTCATGATCCCGCTGGTGCTGCAGGTCAGCCTGGGCTACGCACCCATGCAGGCGGGCATGATGATGCTGCCCACGGTGCTGGGCAGCATGGCCGTGAAACCTGCGGTCACCTTCATGGTGCGGCGCTGGGGCTATCGCGAGGTGCTGGTGGTCAATACCTGCGCGCTGGCGTTGCTCATCGCCAGCTTTTGCCTGATCACGCCCGGCCAGCCCCCGTGGCTGCTGATGGTGCAGCTGGCGGCGTTTGGCGGCGTGAACTCCATGCAGTTCTCGGCCATGAACACGGTCACGCTCAAGGACCTGGACACGGGTCATGCCAGCAGCGGCAACAGCCTGCTGTCCATGGTGCAGATGTTGGCCATGGGCATGGGGGTGGCGGCTGCCGGGGCGGTGCTGGCGAGCTTCCAGGGCTACTTTGGCGCCGCAGATGCGCAGGACACGCTCCACGCGTTTCGCGCCACGTTTGCCTGCATGGGGGTGCTGACGCTGGCGGCCACGGCGCTGTTCCTGCAGTTGCCGCCGCACGAGCCGCCGCGCCCCCATCCCCTGGGCCCCGAGGAGCAGAGCTGAACCGGGACTCTTCAGTCTCTTGTGCTATTGTTATAAGAGCTGTTGGCGCTTGTCAGTATTGCCTTGGAGGCCTATTTCTGTCTTGATTGCCATGATCGTGCGCGGCCGATCCTGTATCAGGCCTCGTCCGGGTCCTGTCCCATGAAGCCGCCGCTCTGGTGCGTCCACAGCCGCGCATAGACACCCCCTTGCGCCAGCAGCTGTGCGTGCGTGCCTTCCTCGACGATGCGGCCGGCGTCCAGCACGATGAGCCGGTCCATGGCGGCGATGGTGGACAGGCGGTGCGCGATGGCGATCACCGTCTTGCCCCGCATCAGTCCGTCCAGGCTCTGCTGGATGGCGGCCTCCACCTCGGAGTCCAGCGCGCTGGTGGCCTCGTCCAGCAGCAGGATCGGGGCGTCCTTGAGCATCACGCGCGCGATCGCCACGCGCTGGCGCTGCCCGCCCGAGAGCTTGACGCCGCGCTCGCCCACCTGGGCGTCGTAGCCGCGGCGGCCCTGCAGGTCGGTCAGCTCGTCGATGAATTGCGCGGCCTCGGCGCGTTCGGCAGCCAGGCGCATGTCTTCCTCGGAGGCATCGGGGCGGCCGTACAGGATGTTGTCGCGCATCGATCGGTGCAGCAGCGAAGTGTCCTGCGTGACCATGCCGATCGCTTGGCGCAGGCTGTCCTGCGTGACGTGGGCGATGTCCTGCCCGTCCACCAGAATGCGTCCGCCCTGCACGTCATGAAAGCGCAGCAGCAGGTTGACCAGCGTGGATTTGCCCGCGCCCGAGCGGCCGATCAGCCCGATGCGCTCGCCTGGGCGGATGGTGAGGTTCAGCCCGTCGATCACTGCCGCGCCGTCGCGGTAGCCGAAGCGCACGTTCTCAAACTGCACCTCGCCACGCGTGACCTGCAGCGGGCGGGCATCGGGCGCATCCACCACCGTGCGCGGGCGGGTGAGGGTGTTGATGCCGTCTTGGATGGTGCCCACGCTCTCGAACAGCGTGGTCATCTCCCACATCACCCAGTGGGCGTGGCCCGAAACGCGCAGTGCCATGGCGGTCACCGCGGCCACCGCGCCGGCGCCTACCTCGCCCCGCGACCACAGCCATAGCGCCGTGCCGCAGGCGCCGAGGATCATGCCCACCACCAGGGCGTGGTTCACGATCTCGAAGCGGCTGACCAGCCGCATCTGTGCGTAGCCCGTGGTCTTGAACGCGTCCATCGCCGCGCGGGCAAACTCGGCCTCGCGCCGCGTGTGCGAGAACAGCTTCACCGTGGCGATGTTGGTGTAAGCGTCCGTCACGCGGCCGGTCATGACGGAGCGCGCGTCGGCCTGGGCCTTGCTCACCTGGCCCAGGCGTGGCACGAAGTACCAGCACGCGGCCGCGTAGCACAGCGCCCACGCAAGAAAGGGCAGCAGCAGCCGCCATTCAAAGCCGCCCGCCAGTGCCAGGATGGTGACCAGGTAGACGCCCATGCCGATCACCACGTCGCAGGTGGTAAAGATCATGTCGCGCACGGCCAGCGCGGTCTGCATGATCTTGGTGGTGATGCGGCCCGCGAACTCGTCCGCATAGAACGCCATGCTTTGGCCCAGCATCAGCCGGTGGAAGTTCCAGCGCAGGCGCAGCGGGAAGTTGATGGCCAGCACCTGGTGGCGCACGGTGGTCTGCAGCGCCACTATGCCAATGCTGGCGACCAGCACCGCAGCCACCCCGGCGAGCAGCGTGCCGCGCTCGGCCCAGAAGCGCTCGGGCGCAGTGGCGGCGATCCAGTCCACCACCCGTCCCAGCACGGCAAACAGCAGCGCCTCGTAGATGGCCACCACGGCAGACAGGGCGGCCATGGCCCCGACATAGCCGCGCAGGCCGCGCGTGCTGGCCCACACAAAGGCGAGGAACCCGGCGGGCGGCACGGTCGGCTCGGCCGCAGGGTACGGGGGGACACGATTTTCGAACAACCGAAACAACACGATGGCGGGCACTCCTGATGCGGCCATGGTACGGGCCGGCGGCTGGCGACGCCGGCGTGGGGAATTGCGCAGGCGCCGCAGCCGCGCGGTCGCAGCAGACGTTGGCGGTGTCTGTTGCCCCCGCACGGGTAAATGCCGCTATGCTCTGCGGCGCGGCGGCTGCCTATCAGCCGTTGTCCTCCTTGTCCATCTGCCCCGCATGCCGACATCCCACGCACAGCGCTCGTTCCCCTGGCACTGGCTCCCCGGAGCGGCCGTGGCGCTGGCCGGTTGCGCGGCAAGCTACGCGCTGTACCACCAGCAGCAGTCCTCCATGCAGGCCATCGCGCGGGTGCGTTTCGAGCAGGAGGCCCGGCTGTTTGCCGAGACGCTGCAGCGGCGCATGGAGTCCCACGCGGTTTTGCTGCAGGGCATGCGCGGCCTGCTGACGGTGAATCCGCAGCTGCGGCGCGCCGACTTCGAGCGCGTGGCGCGTGAGCTGGATCTGCAGCATTACCACCCCGGCGTGAAGAACATCAACTTTACGCGGTACGTGCCCGGCCCCCGGCGGGCGGCCTTCGAAGAGCAGGCGCGCTCCGACCCGCATCTGGACGGCGACCTGCCGCGGGATTTCGCCATCCATCCGCAGGCCGTATTGCCCGACTATTTCGTGGTGGACTGCCTCTGGCCCCAGGGGGGCAACAGCGGCTTGCAAGGGTTGGAGATCCATTCCCAGCCAGCGAACCTCGAAGCCATGCGCCGTGCGCGCGACACCGGCGGGCTGGTCGCCTCCGCGCCGTTCGAGCTGCACCAGGAAACCGAGCACCGCACGGGCGTCATCATCCGCATGCCGGTGTTTGCCGAGCCGGCGGCCGGACAGGCGGGGCCGGCGCGCTTTCTGGGGGCGGTGGGTGTGAGCCTGCGCATCTACGACATCGTGCATGCCGTGCGCACCGCGGGCAACATGCAGGGCTTGGCGCTGCGCATGGCGGACGTGGGCCCCTTCAACAGCGAGGAGCCTGCTCCTCCGCAATCCCTCTTTGAATCGGAGACGCGCGTCGGCACCTCTGCCATGGAATATGAGCAAAGCGTGCGCGTAGGCGGAAGGCGCTGGAGCCTGCAGTTCCAGCCCGTCGTGCCGTTCCTCTCGCCGCAGGAGTCGCGCCTGCCCTGGCTGCTGGGCTCCGGCGGCCTGTTGGTGACCGCACTGCTCACCGCGCTGGTATCGATGCAGGTGCTGCGGAGGTCGCAGGCACTGGACCATGCCAAGGAGACCGATACGGCCTTGCGCGAAAGCGAGGCGCGCCTGCGCGCCGTGTTCAACCAGGCCGCGGTGGGCATCGCCCAGACCGACTCGCGCACCGGCCGCCTGGTGCGCATGAACCAGAAGTTCTGCGGCCTGTTGGGCTACAGCGCGCAGGAACTGCAGCAGATGCGCTTTCAGGACTTCAGCGAGCCCAGCGACCTGGCCGCGGACCTGGAGCAATTGCAGCGGATGCTGGCCGGTGAGCTGAGCGAATACCGCATGGAAAAGCGCTACCGCCGCAAGGACGGCAGCGAGGTGTGGGTGGACCTCATGGTCTCGCCGCTGCGCCTGGAAGGCCAGCCCGAACACCACCTTGCGGTGGTGCAGGACATCAGCAAGCGCAAGCACATGGAGCAGGTGCTGCGTCAGAGTGAGGAGCACCTGCGCAACATCCTGAACCACATGCCCGTGGGCGTGAACCAGGTGCAGGACGGCAAGATCGTGTTCCGCAACGACCGGCACGTCCAGATCTGCGGCTACGACATACGCGAGGCGCCCGACGTGGACACCTGGTGGCGCCTGGTAATGCCCGACGCACACCAACGCGAACATGCGCGCGAGGCATGGCTCGCTGCGTGCACGGCGGCGCTGAAGAACCCCGACGGTGCCATCCGTACCGTGGAATGCGTGATCACCGCCAAGTCGGGCGTGCGCCGCGCGGTCGAGCTGTCCGGCATGATCCTGGGCGATTCGCACATCGTCACCATGGTGGACCAGAGCCAGCGCAAGGCGGCCGAGGAAGAGGTGCGCTACCTGGCCTACAACGATCCGCTCACCGGCCTGCCCAACCGCCGCCTGCTGCTGGACCGCCTGGAGCAGGCGCTGGCCATGAGCGCCCGCCACCAGCTGTGCGGCGCGGTGATGATGCTGGATCTGGACAACTTCAAGACCATCAACGAGACGCAAGGCCCCGATATGGGTGACCGCCTGCTGCGCGAGGTGGCCCGGCGGTTGCGCGACTGCGTGCCCGAGGACGAAACCCTGGCGCGCCACGGCGGCGACGAGTTCGTCGTGGTGCTCAAGGACCTGGGCGCCGACCCGCAGGAGGCAGCCAACCGCGCCGAGGAGATGGGCCAGACGATCCTGGCGGCCATTCGCGCGCCCTTCGACATCGACGGTCAGCAGCACCACACGGCGCTCAGCGTGGGCATCGCCATCTTCCGCGGGGTGCGCGAATCGGCGGACGAGCTGCTCAAGCGCAGCGACCTTGCCATGTACGAGGCCAAGGCCGCCGGGCGCGATACGCTGCGCTTTTTCGATCCACAGATGCAGGCTGCGGTGTCCGAACGCGCGGCGCTGGAGGCGGACCTGCGCGCCGGACTGGATGCGGGACAGTTAGAACTGTTCTACCAGCCCAAGGTGGACCAGGGCCGCATCACGGGCGCCGAGGCGCTGGTACGCTGGCGCCACCCGGACAGGGGCTTCATCTCGCCAGCGGAATTCATTCCCTTGGCGGAAGAAAGCGGACTGATCCTGCGCGTGGGCGAGTGGGTGATGCGCAGCGCCTGCGCACAGCTGGCGCAGTGGAGCGCGCACCCCGTGCTCGGTGAGCTCACCGTCGCGGTGAACGTGAGCCCGCGCCAGTTCCACGAGGGTAGCTTCGTGCCCCAGGTGCTGGAGGCGCTGGCCGCCTCGGGCGCCGACGCGCGCCGCCTGCGGCTGGAACTGACCGAGGGTATGCTGCTGCAGGACGTGGAGGACACCATCGCCAAGATGGTGCAGTTGCGTGGCTACGGCGTGGGCTTCTCGCTGGACGACTTCGGCACGGGCTACTCGTCGCTGGCCTACCTCAAGCGCCTGCCCCTGCACGAGCTGAAGATCGACAAGAGCTTCGTGCGCGACGTGCTCACCGACCCCAACGATGCCGTGATCGCACGCACGATCGTCGCCCTGGGCACCAGCCTGGGCCTGCGGGTGGTGGCCGAGGGCGTTGAGACCGAGGCGCAGCGCGCCTTTTTGGAGCGCAACGGCTGCCACGCCTGGCAGGGCTATCTGCTCAGCCCACCGCTGCAGGCCGCGGCGTTCGAGGCCTTGGTGCTGAAGCGGGCCGGAGTCTGATCGCTGCGGCCTTCTTTTCCATCACGCATTCACGCATGCTGCCCTTCAAGACCCTGGCCCTGTTCCTGCTCACTGCCGTGGCGGAAATCGTCGGTTGCTATCTGCCCTGGTTGTGGTTGCGCCAGGGGCGCAGCGCCTGGCTGCTGGTGCCGGCGGCCGCCAGCCTGGCGCTGTTTGCCTGGCTGCTCACGCTGCATCCGGCGGCCACAGGGCGTGTGTACGCGGCCTACGGCGGCGTGTATGTGGCCGTGGCGCTGGTCTGGCTGTGGACGGTGGACGGCGTGCGCCCCGGCCCATGGGACTGGCTGGGCGTGGCCGTCACGCTGTGCGGCATGGCCATCATTGCCTTTGCCCCGCGTGGGGGCTGAGCTGCCGTAGGATGCTCTCGTAAGAATAGCTGCTGGCGCTTGCTGGGTAAGCGCTAGAGGCCTTTTTTGCTTGCAATCGAAGGATGCCCGGCTGGGCATGGGGCCGACACGAGCGCCACGGTATGATTCCGGTCTTTCCTGCATCTGCGAACCGCCCTGTCCAACGCCTGACCCGTGCGTCTTAACTCGATCAAACTCGCCGGCTTCAAGTCGTTTGCCGAGCCCACCAACTTCATGCTGCCGGGGCAACTCGTGGGCGTGGTGGGCCCCAACGGTTGCGGCAAGTCCAACATCATGGATGCCGTGCGCTGGGTGCTGGGCGAGAGCAAGGCCAGCGAGCTGCGCGGCGAGAGCATGCAGGACGTGATCTTCAACGGCACCACCAGCCGCAAGCCGGCCAGCCGTTCCAGCGTGGAGCTGACGTTCGACAACAGCGACCACCGCGCGGGCGGGCAGTGGAACCAGTTCACCGAGATTGCCGTCAAGCGCGTACTCACGCGCGACGGCACCAGCAGCTACTTCATCAACAACCAGCCGGTGCGTCGCCGCGACGTGCAGGACGTGTTCCTGGGCACGGGCCTGGGCCCGCGCGCCTACGCCATCATCGGCCAAGGCACGATCAGCCGCATCATCGAAAGTCGCCCCGAGGAACTGCGCCTGTTCCTTGAAGAAGCCGCGGGCGTGTCCAAGTACAAGGAGCGCCGGCGCGAGACCGAGAACCGCCTGTCCGACACGCGGGAGAACCTCACGCGGGTGGAGGACATCCTGCGCGAACTCAATGCCAACCTCGACAAGCTGGAAAAGCAGGCCGAGGTGGCAGCCAAGTACAAGGCGCTGCAGCAGGAGGCCACGCTCAAGCAGCACCAGCTGTGGTTCCTGAAGCGCGCCGATGCAGAGGCCGAGCAGGCGCGCGTGCGCGCCGAGGGCCTGCAGGCCGTGAACGACCTGGAGTCGCGCATGGCCGACCTGCGCCGCGTCGAGGCCGATCTTGAAACCATCCGCCAGGCGCACTACGAGGCGGGCGACAAGGTCAATCAGGCACAGGGGCGCCTCTATGAGGCCACGGCCGAGGTCGGCAAGCTGGAAGCCGAGATCCGCTACGTGGTCGAGGGCCGTCAGCGCGTGGAGCAACGCCTGGTGCAACTGGCCGAGCAGATCGCCCAGTGGTCCGCGCGCAAGGAAGAGGCTGAAGCCGAAGTCGAAGGCATCGAAGGCGCCGGCATGAATGCCGAGGAGCAGGCCGAGGTTCTGGCCGCACAGGTCGAGGAGCAGGCGACACGCCTGCCCGAGCTGGAAGACGCCCTGCGCCAGAGCCAGCAGCGCAGCGACGAGCAGCGCGCCGCCGTGGCGCAGGTGCAGCAGCAGATCCAGGTGCTGGCGGCCGAGCAGCGCAGCCTGGACGAGCAAAGCCGCCAGTTGGAGGCGCGCCTGGAGCGCCTGCGCACCGACCGCAATGCCCTGGCTGCGCCCGACGAGGCGCGCCTGGCCAACCTGCGCCAGCAGTTGCAGCAGGCCGAGGAGGGCGCCGAGATGGCCGAGGCGCGCCTGGCCGAGCTGCAGGACAGCGTGCCCCAGCTCGACGAGGACCGCCGCGCGCGCCAGCAGGTCGTGAACCAGGAAACGGCCCGGCAGGCCGACCTGTCCGCGCGGCTGGAGGCACTCAAGGCCTTGCAGGAGAAGGTCAAGGTGGACGGCAAGCTCCAGCCCTGGCTGGCCAAGCACGGGTTGGAAGGGCTGCAGGGACTGTGGAGCCGCATCCACATCGAACCCGGCTGGGAGAACGCGCTGGAGGCCGCGCTGCGCGAGCGCCTGGCCGCGCTGCCCGTGGGCCGGCTGGACCGCGTGCGTGGCTTTCTCGGCGCGGGCGGACAGGACGCGCCGCCCGCGCGCCTGGCGTTCTACAGCACCTCTGCCGCTCCCGCACCCGAAGGGGCCACGAGCCTGCCGCGCCTGTCGGATCTGCTGCGCGTGCACGATGCGGGCCTGCGTGCCGTGCTCGTGGGCTGGCTACACGGCTGCCATACCGCCCAGTCGCTCGATGACGCGCTCGCGCGCCGGGCGCAGCTGCAGCCGGGCGAGGTGATCTACGTGGCCCAGGGTCACGCCGTCGACGCGCACAGCGTGAGCTTTTTTGCGCAGGACTCCGAACAGGCGGGCCTGCTCGCACGGGCGCAAGAAATCGAACACCTGGAAAAGGAGCTGCGTGCCCAGGCGCTGATTGCTGAAGAGGCGCGCACTGCGCTGGTCCGTGCCGAGGCGGCTTATGCCGACGCCTCGCAGCGCCTCGTTGCCGCGCGACGCGAGGCGAGCGAGGCCCAAGGCCGTGCGCATGAACTGCAGGTCGAGACCCTGCGTCTGTCGCAGCTGGCCGATCAGGCGCGGGCGCGCAGCGCGCAGATCGACGCCGATCTGGCCGAGGTCGAGGCGCAGCTGTCCGACCTGCGTGAGCGCCGCGTCACCGCGGAGGCGCGTTTTGAAGAACTGGACATGCAACTGGCCGACAGCCAGGAGCGCCATGCCCAGCTGGGCGACCGCGTGATCGAGGCCGAGCGCCGCCTGTCCGAATGCCGCGAGCAGCAGCGCGCGCTGGAGCGCCAGGCGCAGGAGGCGCAGTTCTCCCAGCGTAGCCTGCAGGCGCGCCGAGCCGAGCTCGCACGCACGATCGACACGGCCGCGAGCCAGCTCCGCTCACTGCAGGACGAGCGCCAGCGCGCGCAGGACGAGCTTGGCCGTCTCAGCGACGCCGCCGCGCAGGGCGGGCTGCAGCAGGCGCTGGACCTGAAGATGGAGCGCGAACGCGTACTCGCCGCCCAGCGCAGTCTGTATGACGACCTGACCGCCAAGCTGCGCGCCAGCGACGAGCTGCGCATGCAGCACGAGCGCGCGCTCGACCCGCTGCGCCAGCGCATCACGGAATTCCAGCTTAAGGAACAGGCCGCACGCCTGGGCCTGGAGCAGTACGGCACGCTGCTGCAAGATGCACAGGCCGACCTGGAGGCCGTGGCCCGCTCCATCGAGGAAGGCGGCGTGCGCGTGCAGGGGCTGCAGGGCGAAATCGACCGGCTGAACCGTGAGATCGCCGCTCTGGGCGCCGTCAACCTCGCCGCGCTGGACGAACTCACGCTCGCGCGCGAGCGCAAGACCTTCCTCGACGCGCAGACCGAAGACCTGACGCTGGCCATGACCACGCTGGAGGACGCCATCCGCAAGATCGACGGCGAAACGCGCACCCTGCTGTCGGGCACCTTCGAGACCGTCAACGGGCACTTCGGCCGCATGTTCCCCGAGCTGTTCGGCGGCGGCCAGGCCAAGCTCATCATGACGGGTGACGAGATCCTCGACTCCGGCGTGCAGGTCATGGCCCAGCCGCCGGGCAAGAAGAACCAGACCATCCACCTGCTGTCGGGCGGCGAGAAAGCACTCACCGCGATCGCGCTGGTGTTCGCCATCTTCCAGCTCAACCCCGCGCCGTTCTGCCTGCTGGACGAAGTGGATGCGCCGCTGGATGATGCCAACACCGAGCGGTATGCCAAGCTGGTGTCCAGCATGTCCAAGGGAACGCAGTTCCTCTTCATCAGCCACAACAAGATCGCCATGGAGATGGCCGAGCAACTGATCGGCGTCACCATGCAGGAGCAGGGCGTGTCGCGCATCGTGGCCGTGGACATGGAGTCCGCGCTGTCCATGGCCGAGGCCTGACCCCGTATTCACCATGAGCAACTTCCAACTTGGTCTCATCATCGCCGGCGCGCTCGTGCTGATCGTCGTTGTCGCCTACAACGCCTGGACAACCCACCGCAACGCGCCCAAGCGCCCGCGACCGGCCGAGGCCGATCCCGCGCAGGAGCCGGTGGCGCGCCATGAGCCCGCCTTTGATGGCGCGGTGCTTACCGGCGCGGGGCTCACCGGCGCGGGGCTTGCCGGGAGCGGCGCCGAAGGCGAGGCCGAGCCCGGCTTTGACGGCCATGCCGTGGATCTGCGTGATGCGCTGGACCTGCCCGTGCCCACGGCCGAGCGCCGCGGCGGGCTGGATCCACTGATCGACGCCATCGCCCCCATCGTTGCCGAGCAGCAGGTTTCGGGCGATGCGGCCCTGGCCGCGCTGCCGCCCACGCGCCGCGCGGGCAGCAAGCCGTTCGCGGTGGAGGGCTTCAACGACGCCGCGCAGCAGTGGGAAACCCCCCAGCCCGGCCAGCGTTACCTGCAGTTCCAGGCGGGCGTGCAACTGGCCAACCGCCTGGGTGCGCTCAACGAGATCGAGTTCTCCGAATTCGTCATGAAGGCCCAGGGCTTCGCCGACGCGATCAATGCCGCGCCCGACTTTCCCGACATGCTGCACGAGGTGGCCCGCGCGCGCGAGCTGGACCAGTTCGCCAGCGAGCACGACGCGCAGCTCACCTTCGTACTGCGCGCGCGCCACGCGGCCTGGAGCCCCGGCTACGTGCAGCAGAACGCCGCACGCCTGGGTCTCGTCGCCGGCGCCATTCCGGGCCGGCTGGTGCTGCCGGCGCAGGGGCCGGGCCTGCCGCCCGTGCTCACGCTGACCTATGACGCGCAGGCCGCCATGTCCGACGACCCCGAGCAGTCCGCCGTGCGCGACATCGTGCTGAGCCTGGACGTGGCCCAGGTCCACCGCTCGCAGCAGCCCTTTGCGCGCCTGCGCGAGGTGGCGGCCGCGCTCGGTGAGGCCATGGACGGCGTGCTGTGCGACCAGAACGGCACGCCGCTGCCTGCCATGACCATGGAGCCCATCGCCGCCGATCTTGAGCAGCTGTACGACAAGCTGGACAGCCGCGAACTCTCGGCCGGCTCCGCGCTGGCGCGGCGCCTGTTCAGCTAGGAACGGGCATGATCGACCTGCGCGCCCATGATGTGCGCTCTTTCCTCCCGGCCCAGGACTTCGCGCTGTCCAAGGCGTTCTACGCGGCCCTGGGCTGCACCCTGGAATGGTCGGACGAAGACTTGGCCCTGTTCCATCTGGGCGGGGTGGGGTTCTACCTGCAGCGCTACTACGTGAAGGAATGGGCGGACAACTGCATGCTGCACATTTCCGTGCAAGACGCGGCCCAGTGTTTTGCAGACGTTTCGCAGCTCATCGGCACGGGCCGCTTTCCTGGGGCCCGCGTGTCCGCGCCGAAGCAGGAACCGTACGGCGCGTGCGTGACCTACGTCTGGGACCCGTCGGGCGTGCTGCTGCACCTCGCCCAATGGGACCGGGCCTGACCCTTCCTGGCATGACTGAACAATCCGACCTTTTTCCGGCTTCTGGGCCCAAGGGGTCTGCGCTGGTAGCTACAAAAATCAAAGCACTGCGCGAGCAACTGAACCGCTGGGCGCACGAGTACTACGTCCAGGACACGCCGAGCGTGCCCGATGCAGAATATGACCGCGCGTTCCAGCAGCTGCAGGCGCTGGAGGGCGCTTACCCAGACCTGGTGACGCCCGACTCCCCCACGCAGCGCGTGCTGGGCGCGGTGCTGGACGGGCTGACACCGGTGCGCCACCGCGTGCCCATGCTCAGCATCCGCACCGAAACCGACACCGAGGCCAGCGGCGCCCAAGCCTTCGACGCGCGCGTGCGCCGTGAACTGAAGCTGCCGCCCGATGCGCCGCCGGTGGAATACGTGGCCGAACCCAAGTTCGACGGCCTGGCGATGAGCCTGCGCTACGAGGGCGGGCGCCTGGTGCAGGCCGCCACGCGCGGTGACGGCGAGGTGGGCGAGGATGTGACGCACAACGTGCGCACCATCCGCCAGATCCCCCTGAGCCTGCCCGCCGGCGTGCCGCCGGTGCTGGAGGTGCGCGGGGAGGTCTACATGCGCCGCGCGGACTTCGACGCACTCAACGAGCGCCAGCGCGAGAAGGGCGACAAGACCTTCGTCAACCCGCGCAACGCCGCCGCCGGCGCGGTGCGCCAGTTGGACTCAGGCATCACCGCGCAGCGGCCGCTGTCCTTCTTCGCCTACGGCCTGGGCGAGGTCACGCCGGCCGCCGAGGGCGGGCCCGACTTCGGCACGCACTTCGGCATGCTGCAGCAGCTCAAGGAATGGGGCTTTCCGGTTGCAGCCCAGGTGCAGATTGCGCAAGGCGCTTCTGAACTCATAGCGTTCCATGAGCGTGTGGGGGCCGAACGGGACGCGCTGCCCTACGACATCGACGGCGTGGTCTACAAGGTCAACAGCCTGGCACTGCAGCGCCAGCTGGGCTTTGTGACGCGCGAGCCGCGCTGGGCCGTGGCCCACAAGTACCCGGCCCAGGAGATGGTCACGCGCGTGGAAGGTATCGACGTGCAGGTGGGCCGCACGGGCAAGCTGACGCCCGTGGCGCGACTCGCGCCGGTGTTCGTGGGCGGCGTCACGGTGACCAATGCCACGCTGCACAACCTGTTCGAGCTGCGCCGCAAGAAAGTGCGCGTGGGCGACCAGGTGATCGTGCGCCGCGCGGGCGACGTGATTCCCGAGGTGGTGGGCGTGGTGCCGGCGGGCGCAGGCCTGGCAGTGCTGGCGGGCTCCGACGCGCTGGTGGACGCCGCCAGCAGCGCGGACGGCACCGCACCCGCGCAGCCGCTGGCGGGGCCGCGCCAGCCCTACGTGCCCAACTTCCGCATGCCGCGCCAGTGCCCCATCTGCGGCAGCGCCGTGGTGCGCGAGCCGGGCGAGGTCAACCACCGCTGCTCCGGCGGGCTGTTCTGCCCCGCGCAGCGCAAACAGGCGGTGCTGCACTTCGCCCAGCGCCGCGCCATGGACATCGAGGGCCTGGGCGAGAAGCTGGTGGACCAGCTCGTCGAGGGCCACGTGATCCGCACGCTGCCCGACCTGTACCGGCTCGGGCTGTCCAGCCTTGCGCAGCTCGACCGCATGGCCGAGAAGTCCGCGCAGAACGTGCTGGATGCGCTCGACAAATCCAAGCGCACCACGCTGGCGCGCTTTCTCTTCGGCCTGGGCATCCGCCATGTGGGCGAGGCCACGGCCAAGGACCTGGCGCGCCACTTCGGCCGGCTCGACGCCATCATGGATGCGGGCGTGGAGCAGTTGCTGCAGGTGAACGACGTGGGGCCCGTGGTGGCCGAGGCCATCCACACCTTCTTCGCGCAACCCCACAACCGCGAGGTGGTCGAGCAGCTGCGGGCCTGCGGCGTCACCTGGGACGAGAGCGAGCCCGCTGCCGCCGCCACGCTGCCCCTGGCGGGCATGACCGTGGTGCTGACCGGCACGCTGCCCACCCTGGGCCGCGACGCGGCCAAGGACCTGCTGGAGTCCGCCGGTGCCAAGGTGGCGGGCTCGGTCAGCAAGAAGACGCACTACGTGGTCGCCGGCGCCGACGCGGGCAGCAAGCTCGCCAAGGCGCAGGAGCTGGGCATCCCCGTGCTGGACGAGGATGGGTTGCATGCGTTGCTGCGGGGCACACCGCCCAACGCAGGTGGGGCCTAGGGCCTGTTCACACTATTTTTGCCAGATGCGTTGCGATCAAAAAGGGCCAGGCGCAAGGCGCCAAACGAAGCTGGGGTGCTACCCCAGCGAGGCTTGGCAACGCCGCGAATGGCCCTTTTTGATCGCAACCCGGAGGGAACGGAGTGAAAACCGCGCCATTCGTCGTTGCCCTCCTAGCCAAGGCCCCGGCCTTGGCGTCGTCACGCGCCTAGATTGGCGCGGTTTTCACGCCATTCGCACTGGCAAAAATAGTGTGAACAGGCCCTAGATGGCACTGACCCGCCGCGCCCCACGGCTGGGCCTTGCGCTGGGCAGCGGCTCGGCGCGCGGCTGGGCGCACATCGGCGTGCTGCAGGCGCTGCGGGAGGAGGGCGTGCGGCTGGACGTGATCTGCGGCTCCTCCATCGGCGCGCTGGTGGGCGCGGCCTACGCGGGGGGCGAACTGGAGCGCTTTGCCGACTGGGTGCAGGGCCTGGGCCTGCGCGATGTGTTCGGCTTCATGGATTTCAATCTGTCGGGCGGCATGCTCAAGGGCGAAAAGCTCATCGCCTTCTGGCGCCGCAACTTCGCCGATTTCGACATCGACGCCTCGCCGCTGCCCTTCGGCGCGGTGGCGACCGACCTGCACTCGGGTGCCGAAGTCTGGCTGCGCCACGGCTCCATCGCCGACGCGGTGCGCGCTTCCATCGCGCTGCCGGGCCTGTTCACCCCCGTGAACCACACCGACGGGCGGCTGCTGGTGGATGGCGGACTCGTCAACCCCGTGCCCGCATCGCTGGCCCGTGCCATGGGTGCGGACATCGTCATCGCCGTGGACCTGAATTCCGACATCCTGCACCGCCACATGCATCCGCTGGCGGTGGTGCGCGAGCCGCAGGCCTCCGTGCCCACGGATGCGGCGCCGGTCCCCGGGCCGGAGCCGGTACCCGAACCGCTGGTCAGCGCCGACTGGATGCGCCGCCTNTGAACATCATGCAGATGCGCATCACCCGCAGCCGCATGGCGGGTGACCCGCCCGAGGTGGTGATCGCCCCGCGCCTGGCGCATTTGGGCCTGCTGGACTTTCACCGTGCCAGCGAAGCCATTGCCGAGGGCCGGCGCGCCGCCCATGCCAGCCTGCCGCAGTTGCGCCAGTTCATGGGCTGAGGTGGTGGCGCGGGCCACCGGGCGGTCAGTGGCATCCGTACAGCGGCCCAGCCTGGCGCGGGATTGGCGGTATAAAGCAGGCCCGGCCCGTCGCCAGGCGCCGCGGCTGGTGCGGCGACCGGCGCGGCGGCGCGTGTTCTGCCTGCCGCGCATGGCCGGGCACCCCTGTCTACGCATTGCTTCTGAATTCATAGCTGCTAGCGCTTGCTGATCAAGCGCTACAGGCCATTTTTGCCCATAAATTACATGGATCTTTCCACGACCCTGCGAGCCCGCTGGGCCCGCCTGCGGCCCGCGCTGGCGCAACTGTTGCATCGGCCCGAGCGCTGGCTGTCCGCGCATGGCCTGGTGTGGCTGCTGGCGGCGCTGGCGCTGGCCGGCGTGCTGTATGTGCTGGCGCTGATCCCGTTCACGCCGGGGATCAGCGACATCCGCAAGGCCAAGAGCGACCAGCCTGCACAACTGGTGTCCGCCGACGGGCGGCTGCTCGCCGAGTACCGGTGGGTGAACCGCGAATGGGTGCCGCTGGAGACCATCGCCAAGCCCGTGGTCGATGCGCTCATCGCCACCGAGGACCACCGTTTCTACGACCACTTCGGCCTGGACTGGCGGCGCACGCTGTCGGCCGTCGTGCGCACCGTGGGCGGTGACAAGCAGGGCGGCTCCACCATCACCCAGCAGCTTGCGCGCAATCTCTACCCCGAGGACATCGGCCGCGCGCCCACGCTCACGCGCAAGATCAAGGAGGCGATCACCGCGCTGAAGATCGAGTGGCTGTATTCCAAGGACGAGATCCTGGAGACCTACCTGAACACGGTGCCCTTCCTCTACAACGCCTACGGCATCGAGATGGCGGCGCGCACGTACTTCGACAAGTCGGCCGACAAGCTCAACGTGCTGGAAAGTGCCACGCTGATCGGCATGCTCAAGGGCACGGCCTACTACAACCCGGTGCTCAACCCCGAGCGCGCGCAGGCCCGGCGCAACACCGTGCTGGCGCAAATGGCCAAGCGGGGCAAGCTCTCGCAGGCGGAATACGAGCGGCTGATCAAGCGCCCGCTGCGCATCCGCTTCGAGCGGCAGGCCGAGGTGGCGGGACTGGCCCCGCACCTGGCGCAGCAACTGCGCCGCCAGCTCATCGACTGGGCCGACCGCAACGGCTACAGCCTGTATTCCGATGGGCTGGTGATCCGCACCACCATCGACGGGCGGCTGCAGGAGATGGCCAACCGGGCCGTGCAGCAGCAGGGCCGGGCGCTGCAGGGCGTGGCCGACGGTGCGTGGGCGCCGCGCAGCGCCTGGGGCCCCAAGAGCGCGCTGGTGCAACAGCTGGTGCGCGAGTCGCCCCAGTACGAAAAGGCGGTGGCCGCGGGTGCCGCACCCGAGGAGGCACTGCGCGAGCTGCTGGACGACGGCAGCTTCCTGCGCACGCTGCGTCAGTCCAAGACCCGCGTTCAGGCCGGTTTTATGGCCATGGACCCGCGCAGCGGCGCCGTGCTGGCCTGGGTGGGCAGCCGCGACTACGCGACCGATCCGTTCGACCACGTGCAGGCTGCGCGCCGCCAGCCGGGCTCCACCTTCAAGCCCTTCGTGTACGGCGCGGCCTTCGCGATGGGACTGCAGCCGACCGACACGCTGCTGGACACCGCGGTGGAGATCCCCCTGGGTGGCAAGCGGGTCTGGCGCCCCACGGACGGCCGCACGCCGCCCAGCGAGGAGCCCATGACGCTGCGCGACGGGCTGGCGTACTCCAAGAACACCATCACCGCACAGCTCATGCAGAAGGTGGGGCCGGCGCGCGTGGTGCAACTGGCCCGCGCCATGGGCGTGCGCGAGTCCGAACTGGAGGCCGTGCCCGCGCTGGCGTTGGGCACGAGCTCGGTCACGCTCAAGGAGATGGTCGCCGCCTACGGCACCATCGCCAACGGCGGGCGTTACCTGGCGCCCCGGGTCATCACGCGCATCGAGGACAAGCACGGCAAGCTGCTGGAGGAATTCAAGCCTGCATCGCCCGAGCGCGCGCTGGACGTCACCGCCGCGCAGCAGCTGCGCGACGCGCTGCGGGGCGTGGTGGACAAAGGCACGGGCGCGGCCATCCGCAGCCGCTACGGCATCACGGCGGACGTGGCGGGCAAGACCGGCACCACGCAGGACAACACCGACGGCTGGTTCATCCTGATGCATCCGCAGCTTGTCGCGGGGGCCTGGGCGGGCTTCAACGACGGGCGCATCACCCTGCGCAGCGACTACTGGGGGCAGGGCGCGCACAGTGCGCTGCCCATGGTGGGCGACGTGTTCCGCCAGGCCCTGCGCGCCAAGGTCATCGACGCGCGCGAGCGCTTCGTGGATGAGGAGGAAAGCTCCTGGATCGGCTCGGCCGCGGGCACGCTGCGCAACTGGGTCTATGACCTATTCGGCCGACCCACGGGTGAGCAGGCCGGCCCGGCGGGCGCTCCGGCGCCGCAGCCCGAACTGCCGCAGACGCCGGCGCCGGCCGCCAGCGCCCCGCCGCCGGAAGAGCGCCCCGAGATCACGGATGCGCCCCTTGTGCCGCTGCAGGAGGTCACGCCCCGCCCCGCGCCGGCCGAGCCGCCGGTGTGGGTGACCGAGCCGGATGCACCGTTGCCGGGTCCGCCAGCCGCTGCTCCGGCGGCGCCCCCGGCGTCACCCGGTGCCGGCCCCGCCGCGCCGCAGGTGGTTCCCGGCGTGGTGGTCGATCCCGTGCAGCGTGGCGTGGTCGTACCCCGGCCGCAGGACAACGCGCCGTTTTTCGTCGAAACCCGCTGACCACGGCCCCTTGGCATGCAGACGCCGCGCCAACCCTCGCCAGCGCGCATCCCCGCCGCTGTATGGGCGCTGGGCCTGGTGAGCATGCTGATGGACATCTCGTCCGAGATGATCCACAGCCTGTTGCCGATGTTCATGGTGGGCGCGCTGGGCATGTCGGCCTTCGCGGTGGGCCTCATCGAAGGTCTGGCAGAAGCCACGGCGCTGATCGTCAAGGTGTTCTCGGGCACGCTTAGCGACTATCTTGGCAGGCGCAAGGGGCTGGCGTTGCTGGGCTATGGGCTGGGGGCGGTCACCAAGCCGCTCTTCGCGCTGGCTTCGGGCGCCGGCTTGATCGTGACGGCGCGCCTGATCGATCGTGTGGGCAAAGGCATCCGCGGCGCACCGCGCGATGCGCTGGTGGCCGACGTGACCCCGCCGGAGATTCTCGGTGCCGCGTTCGGCCTGCGCCAGTCACTGGACACGGTGGGCGCCTTCGTCGGGCCGCTGCTGGCCGTGGGCCTGATGCTGTTGTGGGCCAACGACTTTCGCGCCGTGTTCTGGGTGGCGGTGGTGCCAGGCGTGCTGTCGGTGGCCGTGCTGGCCTGGGGCGTGCGCGAGCCTGCGTCCCAAGGGGGCGTGCGCCGCACCAACCCCATCCGGCGCGAGAACATCCGCCGCCTGGGGCCCGCCTATTGGTGGGTGGTGGCCGTGGGTGCGGTGTTCACGCTGGCACGTTTCAGCGAAGCCTTCCTGGTGCTGCGCGCCCAGAACATCGGCATACCCATGGCACTCGTGCCCCTGGTGATGGTGGCCATGAACCTGGTGTATGCGGCGGCGGCCTATCCATTTGGCAAGCTGTCGGACCGCGTGAGCCACACGCGGCTGCTGGCCTGGGGCCTGGTGGTGCTGATTCTGTCGGACGTGCTGCTCGCAACGGCCCAGCACTGGACCCTGGTGATTGCCGGCGTGGCCGTATGGGGCATTCACATGGGCATGACGCAGGGCCTGCTATCGGCCATGGTGGCGGATGCGACTCCGGCCGACCTGCGCGGCACGGCCTACGGCGTGTTCCACCTGGCCAGCGGCTTGGCCATGCTGGTGGCCAGCGCGGTCGCCGGGTTGCTGTGGGATGCCGTGGGGCCGGCGGCCACGTTCTGGGCCGGCGGTGCGTTTGCGGCGCTGTGCCTTGCGGGTCTCGGTTGGCGCAGCGCAGGGGCTGGTCGGTTGCTCAGGTGATGTCGATGCAGTGCATGCCGAAGCGCCCCGCGCGACGGTCGGCAAAGAACTGCTCCAGCGTGTGCTTGACGGTGCGAAACGCGATCTCGTCCCAGGGGATCTCGTCCTCGGTGAACAGGCGTGCCTCGATGGTCTCGTGGCCGGGATCGAAGCGGTCGCTGAGCAGCGTGGCCAGGTAAAAGAGGTGCACCTGACCCGCCTGCGGCACATTCAGCAGCGAAAACAGCGGGCCCATCTGGATTTGCGCGCCCGCTTCCTCGTCGGTCTCGCGCGCGGCGCCCTCGACGGTGGTCTCGTCCAGTTCCATGAAGCCGGCCGGCAGGGTCCACTTGCCGCGGCGCGGCTCGATGTTGCGCTTGCACAGCAGCACATGGTCCCCCAGTACCGGCACCGTTCCCACCACCATCAGCGGGTTTTCGTAGTGGATTACGTTGCAACTGGGGCAGACGGCGCGCTCGCGCATGTCACCGTCGTCGGGCACGCGGTAGGCCACGGCCGTGCCGCAGGCGCGGCAATGCTTGATGGGGCGGCGGAAGTTCATTCGTTGTATGAATAAAAAACGGCTGCAGCGCTTATGGGGAAAGCGCTAGCAGCTATTTTTATGATAGTGAATCAGGCCACGGCCACGCGCAGCGTGCCCAGGCCGTCGATGCCGCCTTCCAGCACGTCGCCGCGCACCACCGCGCCCACCCCCTCGGGGGTGCCGGTGAAGATCAGGTCGCCGGGCTGCAGCTCCCACGCGGCGGACAGATGTTCGATGGTCTCGGCGATGTTCCAGATCAGCTGGCCCACGCTGCTGCGCTGGCGGTCCGTGCCGTTGACCTGCAGCCAGATGGCTGCCTGCTGCACGTCGCCCGCCTGCGCCGCGGGCGTGATCGGGCCGATGGGCGCGCTGGCCTCGAAGCCCTTGCCGATGCACCAGGGGCGGCCCTGCTTCTTCATCTCGCCCTGCAGGTCGCGACGCGTCATGTCCAGGCCCACGGCGTAACCCCAGATGTGCGACAGCGCGTCGGCCGCGGCGATGTGCTTGCCGCCCTTGCCGATGGCCACCACCAGCTCGATCTCGTGGTGCAAGTCCTTGGTCAGCGTGGGGTAGGGCATCTGGCCGGTCTCGCCCGGGTTCACGGGCAGCACGGCGTCGGCCGGCTTCATGAAGAAGAAGGGCGGCTCGCGGCCGGTGAAGCCCATTTCCTTGGCATGCTCGGCGTAGTTGCGGCCCACGCAGTAGATGCGGTGCACGGGAAAGCGATCGGCCGATCCCAGCACGGGAACGCTGGCCTGGACGGGGGCGGGAATCACATAGCTCATGGTTTTTTGACGCTTTTTAGGGACGGGTGGAGGACGGATGCAGTGTGCCACGGCGCGGGCCTTCCCATGGGCGGCTGGGCGCATTTCGCCCTGCTGGCTTATGCTGCGGCAGCATGAAGCTCTACAACTACTTCCGCTCCTCGGCATCGTTTCGCGTGCGCATCGCGCTGGAGCTCAAGGGCCTGCCCTATGACTATGTGCCCGTGCACCTGCAGAAGGGCGAGCAGCGGGCCCCGGCCTATGCCAGCCGCCTGGGCGACGCGCTGGTGCCGGCGCTGCAGACCGATGACGGGCACCTGCTCGCGCAGTCCATGGCCATCATCGAATACCTGGATGAAACCCACCCCGAGCCGCCGCTGCTGCCCGGCGGTGCCCTGGCGCGTGCCCACGTGCGGGCGCTGGCGCAGATGGTGGCCTGCGAGATCCACCCGCTGAACAACCTGCGCGTGCTCAAGTACCTCAAGCACCAGCTGCAGGTGGGCGACGCCGCCCGGGACGACTGGTACCGCCACTGGGTGCGCCACGGCCTGGAGGCGTTCGAGCGCCAGCTGGCGCTGCTGGCGCAGGAGCGCGCCGCCGCCGGGCTGGCGCCCTCGCGCCTGTGCTGGGGCGAGCAGCCCACGCTGGCCGACTGCTGCCTGGTGCCGCAAATCTTCAACGGCCAGCGCGTGAACGTGGACCTGGGCGGCCTGCCGCTCACCATGGCCGCGTTCGACGCCTGCATGGCGCTGCCTGCATTCCAGCGCGCCCAGCCCTCGGCCTGCCCGGACAGCGAGGGCTGAAGCCGTGGCCCCGCACATGCCCTGCCACCTTCCCCGCCACCTTCCCCATGATTGGCTGCAGCCCGACTGGCCCGCCCCGGCCCATGTGCACGCGCTGTGCACCACGCGCAGCGGCGGCGTGAGCGCGCCGCCCTGGGACAGCTTCAACCTGGGCCGCCTGGTGGGCGACGACCCCGCAGCCGTGCAGGCCAACTGGGCCGCGCTGCAGGCGGCGCTGAACGCCGACGGCCGCAGCGCACGCCCGGTGCGCCCCGTCTATCTGCGCCAGGTGCACGGCACGGCCGTGCAGACCCTGGCCGCCGACACGCCCGACGGCCTGGACGCCGACGCCTGCACCACCCAGGCGCCGGGCGTGGCCTGCACCGTCATGGCGGCGGACTGCCTGCCCGTGCTGTTCACCAACCGCGCGGGCACGCGCGTGGCGGCGGCGCATGCGGGCTGGCGCGGGCTGGCGGCGGGGGTGCTGGAGGCGGCTTTGGAGTCTTTTTCGGCGCTAGCCCAGGTAGATCAAGGGCGGTCAGCTATCAATACAGAAGCAACCACGCCTGCCGATGAGGTCATCGCCTGGCTTGGCCCCTGCATAGGCCCGCAGGCCTTCGAGGTCGGCCCCGAGGTGCGCCACGCCTTCTGCGCCCACGACCCGCAGGCTGGCCGCTACTTCACGCCGCACGGCGGCGCGGGCAAGCTGCTGGCCGACCTGGCGGGACTGGCGCGCCACCGCCTGCGCGCCCGGGGCGTGACCGCGCTCCACGGCAACGACGGCTCGCCCGCCTGGTGCACCGTGGGCAACCCCTCACGGTTCTTTTCGCACCGGCGCGACGCCCCCGTCCTCGGCACCAGCGGGCGCATGGCGGCCTGCGTCTGGATCGGCGGCTGATTCAGCGGCGGCGGCCTCGGCCTGCTGCCGCGCGCGGATCGCCCGCTTGCGCCCCGGCGTGCCCAGGATGTAGAGCACGATGGACATGGGCAGCAGCCCGTACAGCACGAAGGTGACGATGGCGCCCAGCACCGAGCCATTGGCGGCCGTGGCCTCGGCCACGGCCATCAGCACAGTGACATACAGCCATGCGATAATCACCAGATACATGATCGACATCCGCCCTCGAAACCCGCCCGCCAAATCAGTGATTGTGTCTCGCTGCAGCCCCGCCGCGCCCACAATGCCCCACGAAGCTGCTACGTTTTTTGAAGAGCCCGGCGCTTGGGCAACAATCCTCACCAGAACCACCCAGGCCATTCCCACGGGCCAACCGCAAAACCACAAAGGAGTCGGGATGACAAATCAACCAGATTGGGCCGAGAACGCCCGGCAATTCCAGCAGATGATGACCGAGGGCTGGAGCGCGATGCTGCACACCATGCAGCAGCCCGCCGCTGCAGGCGCCGCCGCCGCGCCGCTGCAGCCGCCAGCGCCGGTGCGCCTGGTTCCCGAGAAGCTGGCCGCCCTGCAGCAGCAATACCTGCAGGACGCGCGCGACCTGTGGAGCCAGGGCATGCAGCCCGGCGCAGGCATTGCCGCAGACAAGCGCTTTGCCGGGGAAGGCTGGGCGCAAAACCCCTTGTCGGCGTTCTCGGCGGCCGTCTATCAGCTGCAGGCGCGCACCCTGATGGGCCTGGCCGATGCCGTGGAGGGCGACGAGAAAACCCGCGCGCGCATTCGCTTCGGCCTGGAGCAGTGGCTGGCCGCCGCAGCCCCCAGCAACTTCCTGGCCTTCAATGCCGAGGCCCAGAAGCTGGCGCTGGAAACCCAGGGCGAGAGCATTGCCAAGGGCATCGCCAACCTGCTGCGCGACATGCGCCAGGGCCACATCTCCATGACCGACGAGAGCCGCTTCGAGGTGGGCCGCAACGTGGCCACGACCGAAGGCGCGGTGGTGTTCGAGAACGAGCTGTTCCAGCTCATCGAATACAAGCCGCTGACGCCCAAGGTCTATGAGCGCCCCCTGCTGATGGTGCCGCCGTGCATCAACAAGTACTACATCCTCGACCTGCAGCCCGACAACTCCCTGATCCGCTACGCCGTGGCCCAGGGCCACCGCACCTTCGTGGTCAGCTGGTGCAACCCGGATGCGTCGCTGTCGCAGAAAACCTGGGACGACTACATCGAAGACGCCGTGCTCACGGCCATCGGCACGGTGCAGAAAATCTCCGGCGCCGACCAGATCAACGCCCTGGGCTTTTGCGTGGGCGGGACCATGCTCGCCAATGCCCTGGCGGTACTGGCTGCTCGGGGGGAGTCCCCTGTGGCCAGCGCCACCTTCCTCACCACACTCATCGACTTCGGCGACACCGGCATCCTCGACGTGTTCATCGACGAGTCCTTTGTGCGCCTGCGCGAGATGCAGATGGGGCAGGGCGGGCTCATGAAGGGGCAGGACCTCGCCTCCACCTTCAGCTTCCTGCGCCCCAACGAGCTGGTGTGGAACTACGTGGTGGGCAACTACCTCAAGGGCGAGACGCCGCCGCCCTTCGACCTGCTGTACTGGAACAGCGACAGCACCAACCTGCCCGGGCCGTACTACGCCTGGTACCTGCGCAACTTCTACCTGGAGAACAGGCTCATCGAGCCGGGCGCCCTCACCGTGTGCGGCGAGAAGCTGGACCTCTCCAAGGTCAAGCTGCCCGTGTACATCTACGGCTCGCGCGAAGACCACATCGTGCCCGCCGCCGCGGCCTACGCTTCGACCCAGGTGCTGCCCGGCAAGAAACGCTTCGTCATGGGCGCCTCGGGCCACATCGCGGGCGTGATCAACCCGCCGGCGAAGAAAAAGCGCAGCCACTGGGTGCGCGAGGACGGCAAGCTGCCCCCCACGCTGGACGAATGGCTGGCCGGCGCGACCGAGTTGCCCGGCAGCTGGTGGGACGATTGGTGCGCCTGGCTCGCGGGCCACGCGGGCAAGCAGGTCGCCGCGCCCAAGAGCTACGGCAAGGCGCCGCACTTCAAGGACATAGAGCCGGCGCCGGGGCGCTACGTCAAGCAGAAGGCCTGAAGGCGGCTCCCCCCACTCCGATAAGATTCATTCGCCTGCGGCATGGCGCCGGCAGGCATCACAGCAAAGAGGATTCACCATGGAAGACATCGTCATCGTTTCCGCCGTGCGCACGCCCGTGGGCAAGTTTGGCGGCGCACTCGCCAAGACCCCGGCCACGGACCTGGGCGCCCTTGTGATCCGCGAGGCCCTGGCGCGCGCGCGCGTCGCGCCGGACCAGGTGGGCGAGGTCATCATGGGCCAGGTGCTCGCAGCCGGCTGTGGCCAGAACCCCGCGCGCCAGGCCATGATGAAGGCCGGCGTGGCCAAGGAAACCCCCGCGCTCACGATCAACGCCGTGTGCGGCTCGGGCCTGAAGGCTGTCATGCTCGCCGCGCAGGCCGTCGCCACGGGCGACAGCGAGATCGTGGTGGCCGGCGGCCAGGAGAACATGAGCCTGGCGCCCCACGTGCTCAATGGCTCGCGCGAGGGCCAGCGCATGGGCGACTGGAAGCTGGTCGACACCATGATCGTGGACGGCCTGTGGGACGTCTACAACCAGTACCACATGGGCATCACGGCCGAGAACGTGGCCAAGGAATACGGCATCACCCGCGAGATGCAGGACGCCCTGGCCGCCGCCAGCCAGCAGAAAGCCGCCGCCGCGCAGGACGCGGGCCGCTTCGTCGATGAAATCGTGCCCGTCACGCTGCCGCAGAAAAAGGGCGATCCCATCGTTTTTGCGGCCGACGAATACCTGAACCGCAAGACCAACCTGGAAGCGCTGTCCGGCCTGCGCCCGGCCTTCGACAAGGCGGGCACGGTCACGGCGGGCAATGCCTCGGGCATCAACGACGGCGCCGCCGCCGTGGTGGTGATGAGCGCCAAGAAGGCGGCCGCCCTGGGCCTGACGCCGCTGGCGCGCATTGCGGCCTTCGGCACCTCCGGCCTTGACCCCGCCACCATGGGCATGGGCCCGGTGCCCGCATCGCGCAAGGCCCTGCAGCGCGCGGGCTGGAGCGTGGGCGACGTGGAGCTGTTCGAGCTCAACGAAGCCTTTGCCGCCCAGGCGTGCGCCGTGAACCAGGAGCTGGGCGTGGACCCGGCCCGTGTCAACGTCAACGGCGGCGCCATCGCCATCGGCCACCCCATTGGCGCGTCCGGCTGCCGCGTGCTGGTCACGCTGCTGCACCAGATGCAGCGCCAGGGCGCCAAGAAGGGCCTGGCCGCGCTGTGCATTGGCGGCGGCATGGGCGTTTCGATGGCTCTGGAGCGCTGATGCGCTGAGTTTGCAGGCACGGCGGCGCAAGCCATGCCCCTTGCGGTCGTGGTGCAGTAGGGTTGCAGTCAGCTGCCGTGCTTATGTTGAATGCCTGCGTGGCAATCACTTGTCATGCGGGTTTTCTAGCCCTGAACGGGCGTGTTTTTTAGTTAGAGTCAAACCGGTTTATCCAAGAATCAGGAGCACACAATGAACCAGAAAGTAGCGTATGTCACAGGAGGCATGGGTGGAATCGGTACTGCCATTTGCCAACGTCTGCACAAGGAAGGCTTCAAGGTCATCGCGGGTTGCGGCCCGACCCGTGACTTTGACAAATGGATCAACGAGCAAAAGGAGCTGGGCTTCACGTTTCACGCCTCGGTGGGCAACGTGAGCGACTGGGACTCCACGGTCGCCGCCTTCGCCCAGGCCAAGGCCGAACACGGCAACATCGACGTGCTGGTCAACAACGCAGGCATCACGCGCGACCGCATGTTCGTGAAGATGTCGCGCGAGGACTGGGACGCGGTCATCGAAACCAACCTCAACAGCATGTTCAACGTCACCAAGCAGGTGGTGGGCGACATGGTTGAAAAGGGCTGGGGCCGCATCATCAACATCAGCAGCGTGAACGGCGCCAAGGGCCAGGCAGGCCAGACCAACTACTCTGCCGCCAAGGCCGGCATGCACGGTTTCTCGATGGCGCTGGCGCAAGAGCTGGCCACCAAGGGCGTGACGGTGAACACCGTGAGCCCTGGCTACATCGGCACCGACATGGTCAAGGCCATCCGCCCCGACGTGCTGGAGAAGATCGTCGCCACCGTCCCCGTCAAGCGCCTGGGCGAGCCCAGCGAGATCGCATCCATGGTGGCCTGGCTGGCCTCCGAAGAAGGCGGCTACGCCACCGGCGCGGACTTCTCCGTGAACGGCGGCCTGCACATGCATTGAGCTTGAAAAGCGTGCCTCGGATCGTCAACACGCTCTAGAGGCAAAGCCCAGGCAAAAGCCAAGCAAAAGCCAGGCGAACGCCAGGCGAAAAAAAGGAACGTATGCATACGTTCCTTTTTTTTGGCCCCCGGTTCAAAAGCCTGAACCGGGGGCCGGGTGGATGGCCAGCGGCTTGGCTGGCATGTGCCTGCAGGAAGATGAGTTTCCGCAGGTCAAGAAGGGTTGAAGAGGGCTGGCGGCTGGGCCCTTTGCGGGCCGTGGCCCCGCTCAGAAACGGGCTGGGGCGCGCTTGCGGTCGCGTTCGTCTTCAGGCCAGGCGGAGAAAATTACAGCGGTTGTCATGAGTGGAACTCCTTAGATGTATCCACAACGCCGACCCTTGGCGTGGCGTTGACAGCGCGGTGCAAAAAAATGCAACCCTCCCGATGCCCCTGAATTCACTTTGTTTTTAATAGCAACAAACCCGCCTGTATCAACGGCTTCAGCGGTATTTTGCATCAAACCCTGGAGAGGCGGCGGCGCTCAGCGGCCCAGCTCTTCCAGTGCCGTGGAAACATCCAGCCACCTTTCTTCCAGCCGTTCCGTTTCCTC
The DNA here is from genome assembly GCF_001023515.1 of Diaphorobacter sp. J5-51. Taxonomy (NCBI): domain Bacteria; kingdom Pseudomonadati; phylum Pseudomonadota; class Betaproteobacteria; order Burkholderiales; family Comamonadaceae; genus Diaphorobacter; species Diaphorobacter sp. J5-51. Next base: position 29,820 of record NZ_JSYI01000134.1, read on the forward strand.
GGTGCAGGTTTTCAGGCGACGGCCGCAGTCGGCGATTTCGGCCGGGGGCAGGGCCTGCATCAGGCGCTCTTCCAGTTCGGCCTTTTCCCTTCCCAGGGCCTCCAGGCGCTGGTCGATCTGTTCCAGCTCGCGCTTGAGCGGGCGGGTTTTCTCGGCCAGCTGTTGGCGGGCCTGGGCTTCCAGGCGGCGCTGCTCGCGGGCGTCGCGCACGGGCGCAGCGGGTGCGGCCGAAGGGGATGCCGCTGCTTCCTCGGGGGCGCCAGCCGTTTGCTCTGCGGCGCGGGCCTGTTCGCGCAGGCGCTTGGACTCATCAAGCAGATAGCGCTGGTAATCGTCCAGATCGCCGTCGAAGGGCGCCACGGCGCCTCGGCCGACCAGCCAGAACTCGTCGCACACGGCGCGCAGCAGGGCGCGGTCGTGGCTGACCAGCATCACCGTGCCCTCGAACTCGTTGAGCGCCATGGACAGCGCCTCGCGCGTGGCCAGATCCAGGTGGTTGGTGGGCTCGTCCAGCAGCAACAGGTTGGGGCGCTGCCAGACGATCATGGCCAGCACCAGGCGGGCCTTCTCCCCGCCGCTCATGGTGCCCACGGCCTGGTGCACCATGTCGCCGCTGAAGTTGAAGCTGCCCAGGAAGTTGCGCAGGTCCTGCTCGCGGCTGGGTTCCTGGGCCTGGGCACCCAGTTCGCGCGCCAGGCGCACCATGTGCTCCAGCGGGTTATCGCCGGGGCGCAGCACGTCCAGCTCCTGCTGCGCGAAGTAGCCGATCGACAGGCCCTTGCCCTCGGTCAGGGTGCCGGAGAGCGGCGCCATGGTGCGGGCGATGGTCTTGACCAGCGTGGACTTGCCCTGGCCGTTGGCGCCCAAAATGCCGATGCGCTGGCCGGCCAGTACCGAGCGGTTCACGTGGCGCAGGATGGTGGTCTCGCTGCCATCCTCGGCGCGATAACCGAAGGACGCGTCGGTGATGGCCAGCATCGGGTTGGGCAGGTTGGCCGGCTCCTTGAACTCGAAGGTGAAGTCGGCCGAGGCCAGCACGGGGGCGATCTTCTCCATGCGCTCCAGCGCCTTCACGCGGCTTTGTGCCTGTTTGGCCTTGGTGGCCTTGGCCTTGAACCGATCGATGAATTTCTGCAGGTGCGCGATCTTGTCCTGCTGGCGCTCGTAGGCCGACTGCTGCAGTTCCAGCTGCTGGGCGCGCAGCTCCTCGAACTTGCTGTAGTTGCCGCCGTAGCGGGTCAGGCGCGCGTTATCGATGTGCAGCGTGACCTGGGTCACGGCGTCGAGGAATTCGCGGTCGTGGCTGATGACGACCAAGGTACCGTTGTAGCGCTGCAGCCACGCTTCCAGCCATACCAGCGCGTCCAGGTCCAAGTGGTTGGTGGGCTCGTCCAGCAGCAGCAGGTCGCTGGGGCACATCAGCGCGCGCGCCAGTTGCAGGCGCATGCGCCAACCGCCGGAGAAGCTGTTGACCGGGCGCTCCAGCTCCGCCACCTGAAAGCCCAGACCCAGGATGAGCGCCTGCGCGCGCGCGGTGGCGTCGTGCGCACCGGCGTCTGCCAGGTCGGAATGCGCCTGGGCGATGGCCATGCCATCACCCGCCTGCTCTGCCGTGTGCAGCGCCTGGCGCAGCTCCGACAGACGGGTGTCGCCCTCCAGTACGAAGGCGGTGGCAGAGTCGTCCGTCTCTGGCATGTTTTGCGCCACCTGGGCCATGCGCCAGGCTGCGGGCAGGAAGAAGTCACCGCCGTCTTCGTGCAGCGAACCATTGAGCAGCGCAAACAGCGTGGACTTGCCAGCGCCGTTACGCCCGACCAGGCCGACATGCTCCCCGGGGTTGATGGTGACGGAAACGCCGTCGAGCAATACCTTGGCGCTGCGGCGCAGCGTGACGTTCTTCAGGGTGATCATGGGTCAAAACCAATGGACGGGGCGGGGGCCGGATGGGCCGGCGCCGTCACTTTGCGGGAGCGAGTGGGAGCAGGGCCTGGCGCGTGAGCAGCAGCACCTGGTCGCTGCCGGCGCTGGTCTCCAGCCAGAACACGGGCAGGTCGGGAAAGGCGGCCTCGAAGTGTTCGCGTTCGTTGCCGATCTCCAGCACCAGCACGGCGTCTTCGCTCATGCGCGCCGGGGCGTCGGCCAACAGCTGGCGAATGAAGTCCATGCCGTCCCGGCCGCCCCGCATATTGCCGGACAGGGCCAGCTCGGGCTCGGCCCGGTACTCGGGCGGCAGCTGGGCCATGCTGGCGGCGTTGACGTAGGGCGGGTTGCACAGGATCAGGTCCCAGGGGCCGGGCAGGGCGGCCAGGCCGTCGGACTCGACCAGCGTGATGCGCTCCTGCAGCCCGTGCCGCTCCACGTTGATGCGGGCCACGGCCAGCGCGTCGGGCGAGAGGTCGGCGCCCGTCACCTGCACGTCGGGATACGCCATGGCGGCCAGCACGGCCAGGCTGCCGTTGCCGGTGCACAGGTCGAGCACGTGGCGCGTCTGGTCGCTGAGCCAGTCGTCGATGCTACCGTCGGCCAGCAGTTCGGCAATGAAGCTGCGCGGCACGATGGCGCGCTCGTCCACGTAGAACGGCACGCCCTGCAACCAGGCCTCGCGCGTGAGGTAGGCAGCCGGCTTGCGCGTGGCGATGCGTTCTTCAAAAAGTGTAGCTACCAGCGCTTGATGGGCGGGCGTTACGGGCCGATTTGCCACTGAACCTTCAGCACCCTCGTCGAGCACGCTGTCCAGCGGCAGCCCCAGGCGCCACAGCACCAGCCAGGCGGCCTCGTCCTGTGCGTTGGCGGTGCCGTGGCCGAAGGCCACGCCGGCCTGTGTGAGGCGCGCGGCGCCGCTGGCGACCAGCGCACCGACGGTGTCACCGTGCACTTGCGCGGTCATGCGCCCGCCAGTGCGTTGAGATGCTCGAGCGTGCGGCGGTAGATGTTCTTGAGCGGCTCGATGTCGACCAAGCGCACGTTCTCGTCGATCTTGTGGATGCTGGCGTTGGGCGGGCCCAGCTCGATCACCTGGGGGCAAATCTGTGCAATGAAGCGCCCGTCGCTGGTGCCGCCGGTGGTGGACAGCTCGGTTTCCAGACCGGTCTCGGCGCGGATGGCTTGCTGCACCGCCTGCACCAGTTCGCCCGGCGTGGTCAGGAAGGGCTGGCCGCCCAGCGTCCAGGTCAGGTCGTATTCCAGTCCGTGGCGGTCCAATACCGCATGCACGCGCTGCTGCAGCCCTTCGGCGGTCGATTCGGTGCTGAAGCGGAAGTTGAAGTCGATCACCACCTGGCCGGGGATCACGTTGGTCGCGCCGGTGCCGCCGTGGATGTTGCTCATCTGCCAGCTGGTCGGCGGAAAGAAGGCGTTGCCCTCATCCCACACGGTGGCGGCGAGCTCGGTGAGCGCGGGCACGGCCTGATGGATGGGGTTGCGCGCCAGCTGCGGGTAGGCGATGTGGCCCTGCACCCCCCGCACGGTGAGCCGCCCGGACAGCGTGCCGCGGCGGCCGTTCTTGATCATGTCGCCGGTCTGCTCGACCGAGGTGGGTTCGCCCACGATGCACCAGTCCAGCCGCTCCCCGCGCGCGCGCAGCTGCTCAATGACCACCTTGGTGCCGTCCACCGAGGGGCCTTCCTCGTCGCTGGTCAGCAGCAGCGCGATATCCAGGCGCGGGTCGGGCGTGGCGGCCAGGAACTCCTCGACCGCGACAACGAATGCGGCGATCGAGGCCTTCATGTCACTCGCGCCGCGGCCGTACAGGCGGCCGTCCCGGTGTGTGGGGGTGAACGGCGGGCTGCTCCACTGCTCCACGGGGCCCGTGGGCACCACGTCGGTGTGGCCGGCGAATACTACTGTTTTGGTAGCTGCTTGCGCTTGTCCAGAGAGCGCTGCACTGCGTTTTGACCACAAATTGCTGACGCGGAAGTTCTCGGGCCCGCTGTCCAGTCGTTCGCAGGCAAAGCCCAAGGGAGCGAGGCGCCGGGCCAGCAGGTCCAGGCAGCCCGCGTCGTCGGGCGTGACGGAGGGGTGGGCGATGAGCTGTTCGGTCAGTAGCAGGGTGGGGGACATGGGTACAGGCGGCGCACTGCCGTGCAGCGGCCGCGAAACGGGCTCAGGCGGGCTTGACGTCCAGCACGATCTCGGTGAACGAGGGGGCATCGTCCTCGGACTGCTGGCCGGCATCGTTGACGGCGCGCGCCGACTTCGCGGCAGCCGAGAAGTCGTTTTGCAGGCGCCACATGAGGTTGGTGGGGGAATCGGCGTAGGCCAGGCCTTCCTTGCGGTCGATCTTGCCCTCCAGGATCAGGTGGGCCAGCGCTTCCTCGAAGGTCTGCGAGCCTTCGGCCATGGATTTTTCCATGGCCTCGCGGATCCCCGAGAAGTCGCCCTTTTCCACCAGCTCGGCCACCAGCTTGGTGTTGAGCATGACCTCCGCCGCGGGCACGCGCTCGCCGGTCGTGGTGCGCACCAGGCGCTGCGAGATGATGGCCTTGAGCGCGGACGCCAGGTCGCCCAGCATCGTGGGGCGCACCTCCACGGGGTAGAACGACAGGATGCGGTTGAGGGCGTGGTAGCTGTTGTTGCCGTGCAGCGTGGCCAGGCACAGGTGGCCCGACTGGGCGTAGGCGATGGCGGCGGACATGGTCTCGCGGTCACGGATTTCGCCGATCAGGATCACGTCGGGCGCCTGTCGCAGCGCGTTCTTGAGCGCGGTCTGCAGCGACTGGGTGTCGCTGCCGATCTCCCGCTGGTTGACGATGGACTTCTTGTTCTTGAACTGGTATTCGACCGGGTCCTCCACCGTGAGGATGTGGCCGGTCATGGACTCGTTGCGCGCGTCCAGCATCGCCGCCAGCGTCGTGCTCTTGCCCGAGCCCGTGGCGCCCACGAGCAGGATCAGGCCGCGCTTTTCCATGATCAGCTCGCTGAGCACCGGCGGCAGGTGCAGCGTGGACAACTGCGGGATGTTCTGCGTGATGAAGCGGATCACCACCGCATAGGTGCCGCGCTGGCGCATCGCGCTGACGCGAAAGCGCCCTACGCCGGTGAGCGGCACACCCATGTTGAGCTCACCGGTCTCTTCCAGCTCTTCGATGCGGTCGGGGGGGACGATCTCGGACAGCAGGTTCTTGGGCGCGTCGGGCGGCAGGATCTGGCTGTTGATCGGCACGCATTCGCCGTTGATCTTGATCAGCGCCGGTGCGTTGGCCGACAGGTAGACATCGGATGCCTTCTTGTCGGCCATCAGGCGCAGAATCCGCTCCATCGTGCTCATGCTGGTTCCCTCTCAGTGCTGGTTATGTATGCGTGCAGTGCCGGTGCGGCGTAGCTTCAGTCGCGCAGCAGGTCGTTCAGGCTGGTGGTGGAGCGGGTCTTGGCGTCCACCTTCTTGACGATGATGGCCGCGTACATGCTGTAGCGGCCGCCGTCCTTGGGCAGGTTGCCGCTGACCACCACGGAGCCTGCGGGCACGCGGCCGTAGGTGGTCTCGCCCGTGGTGCGGTCGTAGATCGGCGTGCTCTGACCGATGTACACGCCCATGCTGATGACCGAGTTCTCTTCGACGATCACGCCCTCGACGACTTCGGAGCGCGCGCCGATGAAGCAGTTGTCCTCGATGATGGTCGGGTTGGCCTGCAGGGGCTCGAGCACGCCGCCCAGCCCCACGCCGCCGGACAGGTGCACGTTCTTTCCGACCTGCGCGCACGAGCCCACGGTGGCCCAGGTGTCCACCATGGTGCCTTCGTCCACATAGGCGCCGATGTTCACGTAGCTGGGCATCAGGATCGCGCCCTTGGCGATGAAGCTGCCGCGGCGCGCCACGGCCGGCGGCACCACGCGCACGCCGGTGGCGGCCATCTCGTCGGCGGACAGGTGGGCGAACTTGGTGGGCACCTTGTCGAAGAAGCCCAGGTCGCCGGCCTTCATGAGCTCGTTGTCCTTCAGGCGGAACGACAGCAGCACGGCCTTCTTGATCCACTGGTGCACGGTCCACTGGCCCACGCCCTCGCGCGTGGCCACGCGCAGCCTGCCGTTGTTGAGTTCGGCGATCACATGCTCGACGGCATCCACCACTTCCTTGGGCGCGGCGGAGGGCGAGAGGCTGGCGCGGTTGTCCCAGGCGTTGTCGATCAGGGTCTGCAATTGTTGGGTCATGGATGGAATCACGTACGGGATTGGATGAATTGCACGATGCGCGAGGCCGCTTCGGCGCATTCCGCGGTCTCGGCCACAAGGGCCATGCGCAAGCGCTGGGCGCCGGGATTGGCGCCACCGGAATCGCGGGCGAGATAGCTGCCCGGCAATACCGTGACATTGTATTGAGCCAGCAGGGCCTGGGCGAACTCCGCATCGCTCATGCCCAGGGCGTCGGGCACCTTGGCCCAGAGGTAGAAACCCGCGTCGGGCAGGCGCACGTCCATCACCTCGGCGAGCATGGGCGTGACCTGGGCAAACTTCTGGCGGTAGAGGGCGCGGTTTTCTTCCACGTGCACCTCATCGTTCCAGGCAGCCACGCTGGCGGCCTGCACGGCGGGCCCCATGGCACTGCCGTGGTAGGTGCGGTACAGCAAAAACGCCTTGATGAGTGCCGCGTCGCCCGCCACGAAGCCGCTGCGCAGGCCCGGCACGTTGCTGCGCTTGGACAGGCTGGTGAAGGCGATCAGGTTGCGGTAGTCGCTGCGTCCGAGCTTGGCTGCAGCCTCCATGCCGCCCAATGGTGGCTCGTCGCGGAAGTAGATTTCGCTGTAGCACTCATCCGAGGCGATCACGAAACCGTAACGGTCGCTCAGCGCGAAGAGCTTCTCCCACTCGGGCAGGGGCATCACGGCGCCCGTGGGGTTGCCGGGCGAGCACACGAAGAGCAGTTGCGTGCGCTGCCATACCTCCTCGGGCACGCTGTCCCAGTCCACGGCAAAGTTGCGCGCTGGATCGCTCGGGGCGTAGTACGGCGTGGCGCCGGCCAGCAGCGTGGCACCTTCATAGATTTGGTAGAACGGGTTGGGGCACACCACGGTGGCGCCTGCGCGGGTGGGGTCCACCACGGTTTGCGCGAATGCGAACAACGCCTCGCGCGAACCGTTCACCGGCAGCACCTGCGTGGCGGGGTTGACGGGAATATGGTAGCGCCGCTGCATCCAGCCGGCACAGGCTTCGCGCAGGCTGGGGTCACCGGCGGTGGAGGGGTAGCTGGCCAGGCCTGCCAGGTTGGCGGCCAGGGCCTCCTGGATGAACGGCGGCGTTGCATGGCGTGGCTCGCCGATGCCCAGGCTGATGGCGCGGTGTGCGGCCGAGGGCGTCACCCCCGCAAAAAGCTGTCGCAGCCGCTCGAACGGATAGGGCTGCAGTAGGGAGAGCAGGGGATTCATAGGGGGGCGATTATCAGGGATGCGGCCGGGCGCCACAGGGCGCGGCCCCGCCACCCGTTCCCAAAAACAACTACAGGGTTTGATCGCTCTACACAGCCGTCAAATTTGGTTACAAACGGCATCAATTCATCAGTGCGACGCGCCAGGGCGCACATTTCAGCCATCGAGGGGGACAAAAGCGATGACGGTTTCATTCATTCTGCGACCTGGCGTAGGGCTCATGCGGCGCCTGCGTTTCTCGGCCAAGCTGGCCCTGTTGGGAGGCGTGGCCGTGTTGGCACTGCTGGCCGTGGCGGGGGTGCAGGGGTGGGGGCCGCGCGCCACGTGGGCCGTGTGTGGCGTGGCGGTGCTGGCCACCGCCTATCTGGCCACGGCTTTCCAGGCCAGTGTGGCGGGCGACCTGCGGCGGCTGGGCGGCGTCATGGAGCGCACGGCGCAGGGCGACCTGTGCAGCCGGGCCGAAGTGCGCGGCCGCGATGAACTGGCGCACATGGGCGAGCAACTCAACCGCATGGTGTACACGCTCTCGTCGATGGTGGCCGACATCCGCAGCAACGCGGCGCTGGTGGCGCATGCGGGTCAAAGCCTGGCGGCGGACAACCGCGAACTGGCCGACCGCACCGAGCAACAGGCCGCCAGCCTGGAGCAAACCGCGGCCAGCGTGGAGGAGCTGTCTTCCGCCGTGAACAACAACGCGCAGGCGGCTAGCGTGGCCGATCAGCGCGCCGGCGAGGTGCGCCAAGCCGCTGAGGCGGGCACCCAGGCGATGGCGCGGGCGGTGGAGGCGGTGCAGGGCATCCAGAACGATGCCCGTCGCATGGGCGAGATCATCCAGGTGATCGACGGCATCGCCTTCCAAACCAACATCCTGGCGCTGAATGCCGCCGTGGAAGCGGCACGCGCGGGCGAGCAGGGCCGGGGTTTTGCGGTGGTGGCGGCCGAGGTGCGCACGCTGGCGGGCCGCTCGGCCGAGGCGGCGCGCGAGATCCGCGACCTCATTGGCACGTCCGTGCGGCAGGTGGAGGGCAGCGCGGGGCTGATCCGCACCGCCGGTGAGGGCATTGCGGCCATGGCGCAAGGCATCCGTGGCGTGGCCGGGCATGTGAGCGAAATCTCCCACTCGGTCAATGAACAGGGCACGGGTCTGCGCGAGATCAGCACCGCGGTGCAGCAACTGGACCAGATCACGCAGCGCAAATGCCCAGATGGTGAGCGATGCCCTGCGCGAGGCGCAGGCGCTGGAGAGCCGGGCGTCTACCCTGTCCCGGGCGGTGCTGGCGTTTCGCCTGCAGCAGGGTACGGCCGAGGAGGCCGTGGCCCTGGTGCAGCGCGCCGCGGCCGTGCAGCGCGGCCTGCCGCGCGACGCCTTTCTTCGCACGTTGACCGACCCCGCACAGCCCTACCACGACCGCGACATGTACGTGTTCGCGCTCGATGCGGGCGGCACCTACCTGGCCTTTGGCGGCAATCCCGCCAAGGTGGGAACGCGGGTGCAGGACATTCCCGGTATTGCCGGGGATGCGCTGGTCAGCGCCATCGTGGCCCAGGCCGAACGCGCGCCGGGCTGGGTGGAATACGACATCACCAATCCGGCTACGGGCGCGGTGCAAACCAAGATGTCCTACGTGCAGCGCGCGGGAGATGTCTATCTGGGCTGCGGCGTCTACAAGTCGCTCGCGGCCTGATGCGGCAGGCCTGTCGCCGGTTCGCGCCGTATTGCCATAGCCCGCTGCGGTCGTGAGCGGTAGGGCTGCCGGCGCAGCGGCGTCAGCCCCGGTCGGCGCGCTGCGCGCGGGCGCGCGCCAGGGCCGCGGCAATGGCTGCGCGCTTGGGATCGGGCGCGTTGTCCGGCGCCGGAGGAACGGGTTCGGGGGCGGTGGCCTGCGCCTCCTCGCGCTGCAGCCGCTCTTGCCGCGCCTGGTAGCGCACGCGCGCCTGCTCGGCCTGCGGGGCGGACCATGCGGCCCAGCCAGTGGCCTGGCCGCTGGCATTTTCCATGCGGATGCAATCCACCGGGCACGCGGGCAGGCACAGTTCGCAGCCCGTGCAGTGCGGCGCGATCACGGTGTGCATGCGCTTGTTGATGCCCAGGATGGCGTCTGTGGGGCAGGCCTTGAGGCACAGCGTGCAGCCGATGCACCAGTTCTCGTCGATCACCGCCACGGCGCGCGGGACCTCCGTTCCATGGGCCGCGCTCAGCGGCAGCTCGGGCCGGCCAGTGATGGCGGCCAGGCGTGCAACGCCCTGGGCCCCACCGGGCGGGCACTGGTTGATCTCGGCCTCGCCCCGTGCGATGGCAAGGGCATAGGACTGGCAGTCAGGGTAGCCGCAGCGCGTGCACTGGGTCTGGGGCAGGGCCGCGTCAATGCGCTCGACGAGCGCCTGCTGCGCTGCGGGGGAGGTCATGGCCGGCGTCAGGCGGCGCTGCGTGCGCGGCGGGGGCGTGACGTGGGCTGGGCGGACTGGTTGGCACGGATGAAGTCGCGCACCTGCGGGTAGACCAGCTCGCGCCAGCGGCGGCCGCTGAAAATGCCGTAGTGGCCCGCGCCCTTCACCTCAAGGTGGTTGCGCCGGTCCGCGGCGATGCCGGTGCACAGATCCTGCGCCGCCTCGGTCTGGCCGGAGCCGGAGATGTCGTCGAGCTCGCCTTCGATGGTCAGCAGCGCGGTCTGGGTGATGTCCTGGGGGCGCACGCGCTCCACCGCGCCGTCCGGCGAGCGCACGTCCCAGGTGCCGTTGACCAGGCTGTAGTCCTGGAAGACGGTCTTGATGGTCTCCAGGTAATAGTCGGCATCCATGTCGAGCACCGCGTTGTACTCGTCGTAGAACTTGCGGTGGGCCTCGGCGCTGGCGTCATCGCCCTTGATGAGGTTCTTGAAGTAATCGTAGTGGCTGCTGGCGTGCCGGTCCGGGTTCATGGCCACGAAGCCCGCGTACTGCAGAAAGCCTGGGTATACGCGTCGGCCGGCGCCCGGGAAGTTCTCGGGCACGCGGTAGATGACGTTGTTCTCGAACCACTCGAAGCTGCGTTGGGTGGCCAGGTTGTTCACCGCCGTGGGTGAGCGGCGCGCATCGATGGGGCCGCCCATCATGGTCATGGACAGTGGCGTGGTCTCACCGCGGCTGGCCATCAGCGAGACGGCGGCCAGTACCGGCACGGTGGGCTGGCAGACGCTCATCACATGGCAGTTGCCGTATTGGCCCTGCAGGTAGCGGATGAACTCCTGCACGTAGTTCACATAGTCGTCCAGGTGGAACTCGCCCTCCTGCAGCGGCACCATGCGCGCGTTCTTCCAGTCGGTGATGTAGACCTTGTGGCTCTCCAGCATGGTGCGCACCGTTTCGCGCAGCAGCGTCGCGTAGTGCCCCGACAACGGCGCCACGATCAGCACCACGGGCTGGTCCTTGAGCTTGAGCAAGGTGGCCGGGTCGTCCGAAAACCGCTTGAAGCGGCGCAGTTCGCAGAACGGCTTGTCGACGTCCACGCGCTCATGGATGGCCACGCTCACGCCATCCACGTCCACGGTGCTGATGCCGAACTCGGGTTTCTCGTAGTCCTTGCCCAGGCGGTACAGCAGTTCATAGCCCGCCGAAATGCGATGGGCCAGTTGCGTCTCGCTGAACGGCGACAGCGGGTTGCTGTAGAACTTGGCGGCGGCCTGCGCCAGGTCGGCGAAGGGCTCCATGAGGGAGCGATGGGTCTCGTAGAGGGTGTACAGCATGGGGCAGGACTAAGTTATGTTGCAGTGCAATATATCAGCAGTTGCATTTGCTTGCGTGTCGTGCAACTACGCATTCAGTGTCCCGCGCGCGACATTGATGGGCGGGCTTGATGCAATGCTTTTGATAGCTGTCAGCGCTTGATGGACAAGCGCTGGAGGTCGATTTGACTTATATCAGGGTGGGATTTTCCTGCAGCCACGCTTCGAAGGCTTCGCGCGAGCTGTTGCGCAGCGCGCGGCGAAACGCCTGCCGGTCGCCCAGGTACAGGCAGTGGCGGATCACGGTGAAGGGGTTGAAGCTGCCCTCGGGGTTCTGCGCCTCGTAGAACTGCTTGTAGCGCTTGACGGTGGCAATCGTTTCGCGCATCAGGGTGTTGAAGCGGGCACGCGTGATGCCCGGTGACCATGCGCGCATGTCGTCCACGAACAGGTCCACCTTCTGCGCGTCGAACTCCACGTCTTTGAAGAAATGGCGGGCAATCTTCAGGAACGTGAAGGCGTTGAGCTCGCTGCCGGGCGCCGACGTTCGGCTGGCTTCGGTCTCGGCCTCGGTGGTCTCGTCGGGTGCGTAGAGCAGTTCGGCATCGGTGGCATCGCGGATCTGGCGGAACTCGCGGTCCGCCAGTTCGAACAGGGCGGACAGCACGTTGATGCGGCGCTTGAGTTCGGCCGGAATCGACTTCTTGTACTTGATCTTGTGGTCCAGCACGCTCCACGCGTCCTGGATGATGGTGCGCAACTGCAGCTCGAACGGCTGCGCCGCGTAGGCGGCGTTCTCGGGTAGGGCGGCTTGCACGGCGTTGAGCCGCAGGTCCAGGTGCAGGCCCTTGTAGCCGAAAGAGGCCTCGGTGCCCTCCAGGGCGCTGACCTTGTCGGTCACGTCGATCACGTCGAAGTGCGACTGGACGATCTGCGCCACCTTCTCCAACTCGTCCTCGTACAGGCAGACCACGCGCACGCCGATCAGGTCGGTGATGTAGGGGCGGATTTCATAGGGGGCCCCGCTTTCCTCCAGCGCCGCCCGGTACTTGCGCGAAAACTTGCGCAGGCATTCATCGCGGTCCTTCACGCGCCCTTCGATCTTGGCAATGTCGATGTGGCGCGCCTGCGACAGCAGCGACTGCAGCAGCGCCATGTAAAACGCGCAGGCGTGGTCCAGCGCCGGGCGCTCCTGCGCATAGAACGCGTGGAACGCGGACTCCTCAGGGGTGAGATGGGTCGCGGGTGAGGGGAGGGGCACGGCAGGCGCAGGGGTCAAGGGACAGCCACGGATGGTAAGGCAGGGAAAGGCCTGCGGCGGCCCTCGGCGGGGTAGGACAAGGCCGCGTCCCACAGACGGGCCGCGCTGCGCACGGCAATCTGGCGCTTCCCTATTGTGTTGCGGCGGTCGCTATGCGACGCTTGGAAACGCATGAATAAAGAGGTGGCTGCCCCGAGGGGGTTCGCACAGCACTGGGCCCCATGGCATCCGGGCATGATTGCAGCAGTGGTGCTTTCACTGCTGCTGCTCGCCGTCACCTATCTGGTCTGGCAGGGTGTGGAGCGCGCACGGGACGAGCGCCGGCTGCAGGCTTTCGCCTTGTCCGTGGACCGCGTGGTTTCCAACCTGTCGGACCGCATCGCCGCCTACGAAATGGTGTTGCGTGGCGTCAAGGGCTACTACGAAGGCTCCGACAGCATCGACCAGCAGGAATTCCAGGCCTATGTGGAGGCCTTGCACCTGCCGCAGACGCGCCCGGGCCTGCAGGGCGTGGCGCTGCTGTCACGCGTGGCGGAATCCACCGGGGCGCGCACGGGGCAGGCGTTGATCACGCACATCGCACCCCAAACGCCGGAAAACCAGCAGGAATTGGGACAGGATGCCATGCTGCAGCCGGCGCGGCGCGAGGCGCTGCTGCGCGCGCGCGACTCCGGGACGCTGGCGCTGTCGGGCCCGCTGGGCAGCCGCGAAGGGAATGCCGGCAGCTCCCTGGTCATGTACCTGCCGCTGTATGCCAGACACGCTGCCGTGGACACTCTGGCCCAGCGCCGCCAGAACATTGCAGGCTGGGTGGCCGCGCCATTTCGCATGGACGACGTAATCCAGGGCCTGGCGCGCGAGCTGGACAGCGACCTTGCGCTGGCCATCCACGACGGCCCCTCGGTGGCAGGTGGGGTGCTCGTGTTTGCGTCGCGCACGGACTATGCACCCCACGCGGTCAATGGCGGGCTGGAGGCCGTGCGCAGCTACGACGTAGGCGGCAGGCGCTGGACGCTGGTGCTGTACCCGCTGCCCTCATTCGAGCAGCGCTTCGAAGGATCCACACACCATCTGGTTGCCCTGCTGGGCGCCGCCTTCAGCCTGCTGGCGGGATGGTTCGTGGGGCAGCAGGTGAACGCCCGGCAGCGGGCCATGGCGCTGGCCCGCGAGATGACGCGCGAGTTGCGCCGCACGCGCGATGAGCTGGAAGCCACGCTCAATGCCGTGCCCGATCTACTGTTCGAGGTGGACGCACAGGGAGGCATCCACCACTACCGGTCCGCCCGCGCGGACCTGATCGGCACGCGCGCCCAGGCGCTGGTGGGGCGCACGCTGGGGGATGTGTTGCCGCCCGCTGCCGCCGCCGAATGCATGGCTGCGCTGGACGAGGCGGCCGAGTACGGTTATTCCGAAGGGCGGCAGTACAGCCTGGACATCGGGGGCAGCCAGCATTGGTTCGAGCTGTCCGTGGCCTGCAAGCAGGGGGGGGCGCCGCAGACCGGGGGCGGCCCGGGCCAGCGCCACTTCATCGCGCTGTCGCGCGACGTCACGCGGCGCCACGAAGCCGAGGCCGCCATGTACCGGCTCGCGTATTTCGACGCGCTCACCGGCCTGCCCAACCGCCGCCTGCTGCTGCAGCGCCTGCAGGATGCACTGGTCACGGCCCAGCAGCAGGGGGGCATGGGCGCGCTGTTCTACATCGACCTGGACAACTTCAAGGAGATCAACGACGCGCGCGGCCACGGTGTAGGCGACGGGCTGCTGGTGCAGGTCGCCGCGCGCCTGCAGGACGCGGCCGGGCCGCAGGAGACCGTGGCACGGCTGGGGAGCGACGAATTCGTCCTGCTGGTGCCGCGGCTGGGCGACACCCCCTCCGTTGCGCGTGAGCAGGCCTGCCGGCGCGCCCAGCAGCTGCGCGAATGCCTGGATGCGCCCTATGACCTGGGCGGGGTGCACTACGGCAGTACCGGCAGCATCGGCGTGACGCTGTTTCCCAAGAACGGTGAGGCCGTGGAAGACCTGCTGCGCGAGGCCGACACGGCCATGTTCTGTGCCAAGGACCGGGGGCGCAACCAGGTGTGCTTCTTTGAGCAGGACATGCACGCCGCAGCGCAGGAGCGCCTGGCGCTGCTGCAGGACCTCAAGAGCGCGGTCGACAACGACGCGCTGCTGACCTATGCGCAGCCGCAGGTGGATGCCGCCGGCCAGCTCATCGGCGCGGAGCTGCTGCTGCGCTGGCCGCATCCGCAGCGCGGCTTCGTGCCGCCGGCGCAGTTCATCCCGGTGGCGGAACAGGCGGGGTTGATCGTGCGCATGGGTGCGCGTGTCATCCAGCAGGCCTGCGCCACGCTGGCCGAACTGCACCAGCAGGGCCGGGCGCTGTCGATCTCGGTCAATGTCAGCCCCCGCCAGTTCCGTCAGGCGGACTTCGTGGAGCAGGTGCGCGCGGCGCTGCACAGCACGGGCGCGCCCGCGGCGCTGCTCACGCTGGAGGTTACGGAAAGCCTGCTGGTGGAGAACTGGCAGGACACCGCCCGGCGCATGCACGAGCTGGTGGCGCTGGGCGTGCGCTTTTCCATCGATGACTTCGGCACCGGCTACTCTAGCCTGGCGTATCTGAAGCGCCTGCCGCTGTACGAGCTCAAGATCGACCGCAGCTTCGTGCAGGACGCGCCCTCCGACGCGAACGACGCGGCGATCGTGCAGGCCATTCTTTCCGTCGCACGCCACTTGCGCCTGCGCGTGGTGGCCGAGGGGGTGGAGACGCGGCAGCAGGCGGACTTCCTCATCGCCCACCACTGCCATGGCCTGCAGGGCTATCTGTTCGGGCTGCCGCAGCCACTGCGGGACTGGCTGGCGGGCCTCAAAGGCTGAGCGGCTCCGTTGGCAGGGCGCCGGCTTGCACGGCGCTTGCGCGCAGTGCATCGGGCGCGGTGGCGCCCGGCTTGGTGCGCGCCAGGGCCATCACTTCGCGCGCGGCCAGGTGTTTCAAGCGGTGGTCGCTCCACACCTGGCGCCAGCGTCGCGCGCCGGGCAGGCCGTTGCGCAGGCCCAGCATGTGGCGCGCCACCGCATACCAGTGCGTGCCGTGCGCGGTGGCTTCGCGCTCCATGTAGGCCACCATGTCTTCCTCGACCTGCTCGCGCGTGAGCGCGGCGGGCGCGGCGCCAAAGAACTGCTCGTCCCAGCGCGCCAGCCACCAGGGGTTGTGGTAGGCCTCGCGGCCCACCATCACGCCATCCACCCGAGCCAATTCCTGCAGCACCGCGGCGTCGGTCTGAAAGCCCCCGTTGATGGCGATGGTCAGTTGCGGGAAGTCGGCTTTCAGCCGGGCCGCGACGTCGTAGCGCAGCGGGGGAATCTCGCGGTTCTCTTTGGGCGACAGGCCCTTCAGCCACGCATTGCGCGCATGCACGATGAACACGCGGCAGCCCGCGTCGGCCACCACGCCCACGAAGTCGCGCACGAAACCGTAGTCTTCGTTCTGGTCGATCCCGATGCGGTGCTTGACGGTGACCGGGACCTGAACCACGTCCACCATGGCTTTCACGCAGTCGGCGACCAGTTGCGGCTCGTTCATCAGGCAGGCGCCGAAAGCGCCGCGCTGCACACGCTCGCTGGGGCAGCCGCAGTTGAGATTGATCTCGTCATAGCCCCACTGCTCGCCCAGACGGGCGCAGTGCGCCAGGTCGGCCGGCTCGCTGCCGCCCAACTGCAGCGCCACGGGGTGCTCGGCCGCGTCAAAGCGCAGATGGCGCTGCACGTCGCCGTGCGCCAGCGCACCGGTGGTCACCATCTCGGTGTAGAGCAGCGTGTGGCGCGACAGCAGGCGGTGCAGGTAGCGGCAGTGCCTGTCGGTCCAGTCCATCATCGGCGCAACGGACATACGCCAGGGACTGTGGGCGATGGAGGAGGGCATAGCGTGCACGGTGAAGGACGGGGCGGTCTGGGGGACAAGGGAGCGGGGCGGGGGCCAGTATTGTCCCAGGTCCGGCGCTGCGCCACAGTTGCAAGGGATTTAGGGCGTTTTCGGCCTCCAGCGCTTGTCCATCAAGCGCTGGCAGCTATTAATTCATGAGTGCAAGCGCGCCGCATCCCCAGGCCCTACACTTGCCGCCCGGCGCCGCGCCGGCACTTCGACCCTCTGCCCACCTTGCTGTCCTCGATCCTCGTTCCCCTGGTTCCCGTCATTCTGTGCATCGGCATCGGCTACCTCACCGCCCGCGTGGGCTGGGTGCGCGCCACGGCGGTGCCAGATCTGTCCAATATCGTGTTCCTGGTGCTCACGCCCGCGCTGCTGTTTCGCACCATGGGCAATGTGCGGCTCCAAGAGCTGGACTTTCAGCCCGTGCTGCTGTACTTCAGCGCGGCGGCGCTGCTGTTCGGGCTGACGCTGGCGTTCAGCCGGTTCTCCACGGCCGCGGCGGCGCGGGCGCTGGCGCACACCTTCAGCAACCTGGTGATGATCGGCGCGCCGCTCATGGGTCTGGTGTATGGGCCGCAGGGCCTGGTGACGCTGTTCACGCTGGTGTCCCTGCATTCGCTGGTGCTGCTGACGGCGGCCACCATGGTGTTCGAGCTGGCCGAGGCGCGCGAGCAGCAGCGCACCTGCATTTCCGCGCCGCGCCCCGTGGCGCACACCGTGTGGCAGGCCGTGCGCAACAGCATCGTGCACCCGGTGCCGCTACCGATCCTGGCGGGCCTGCTGTTCGCGCAGACAGGCTGGAAGCTGCCCGAGATGCTGGACCGCCCGCTGCAGGTGCTGGCGGCGGCGCTGGGGCCCATGGCGCTGCTGCTGGTGGGTATTGCGCTGGCGCACACACGCATTGGCAACCACTGGCGCGGCGCGTTGCGGGTGGCGGTGATCAAGAACCTGGCGCTGCCCGCCACGCTGGGGACGCTGGCGTGGGCGCTGGGGCTGTCAGGCCCGGCGATCGCGGTGATGTTCACCGCCGCGGCCATGCCGGTGGGCGCGAATGTGCTGTTGTTCACGCAGCGCTATGGCGTGATGCAGGAGGAGGTGTCCTCGGCCATCGCGCTGTCCACCGCGCTGGCGCTGATCACGCTGCCGGTGGTGCTGGTGTTGGCGCAGTTCTTCATGCATTGAACATGCGTTGAAGACGCGCGTGGAGCAGGGCGTCTTCCGGGCGCTTACGGCGCCAGCCGCTCGCGCTCCCACGCGCCGCCCTCCAGGCGGTAGCGCAACCGGTCGTGCAGGCGGCTCTTGCGGCCCTGCCAGAACTCCCACTGATCCGGCCGCAGGCGAAAGCCCCCCCAGTGCGGCGGGCGGGGCGGCTTGAGCAGGAACTGCGCGCCGTACTTGGCCGCGTTGGCCACCAGCACACCCCGGCTGGGGATGACCTGGCTTTGCGGACTGGCCCAGGCGCCGATGCGCGAGTCCAGCGGGCGGCTGTGGAAGTAGGCGTCGCTCTCGGCCTCGCTCACCTTTTCCACCACGCCCTCGATGCGCACCACGCGCTCTAGTTCCACCCAATGGAACTGCAGCGCGGCATACGGGTTGCCCGCGATCTGGCGGCCCTTGCGGCTGTCGTAGTTGGTGTACCAGACGATGCCCTGCGCGTCATACCCCTTGATGAGCACCACGCGGGTGCTGGGACGCAGGTCGCTGCCCACGGTGGCCACGGTCATGGCGTTGGGCTCGGGCACCTGGGCAGCTATGGCTTCGCGCAGCCATTGGTCGAACTGCTGCAAGGGATCGGCGTGGGAGGCGTCCTCGCTGAGCTCGGCGCGTTCGTAGCTCTTGCGCAGGTCGGCGATGGAGGAGGAGAGAGGGCTGTGGCTCATGCGGGGATTGTGCCCGCAGGGCGCCCAGCCCTGCACGATCAGCGACCGGCAATTACCGCGCACGCCAGGCGCGCGCCCGCGTTGCCGGTAGGTTGGGTGACGTAGTCGTCGGGGTTGGCATGCACGATCAGGCCGCGACCCACGATGTCGGTGGCGCCGGAGCCCACGCGAATGCTGCGCGACTCGAAGTTGAAGGTGGCCACGCCGTTGCCGTCCGCGCGCAGGCTGGGCAGGTCGCCGGTGTGGTGCGGTCCCTTGCCGTGTTGGCCATGCGGTGTGCCCGTGGGATTGAAGTGGCCGCCCGCGCTGTTGCCGTCCCCGCTGGAGCAGTCGCCTTTCTCATGAATGTGAAACCCGTGCTCCGCCCCCGGCTTGAGCCCGCTGACCGTGCCGCTGACGCGCACCGCATCACCGCTCTGCACGAAGCGCACCGTGCCCTGGGTGCTGTTGCCGCGCGTAGGCTCCAGCCGGGCGGTGGCCGAGGGCGCGCTGGACAGGGATGCGCAGCCGGCGAGTGCGACAGCAGCCGCCAGGGCCGCGCCCGTGGGGAGGTAGCGAAGGGACATGCGATTTCTCCAGGAGGGTTGAAAACCGCCAAACTAACGCGGTTCGCGCGCCAACGCAATCAGACGCGAGAGCGCTCGGTCGTGGATGCCCATGCGTTGCAGCTCGGCGTGCGTGGCCTCGGCGTAGTCGCGCGTGGTGCCGTAGATGCCGCTGGCCTGCGCGAAGATGCGGCGGTATTCCTCGTCCGCCAGCACGCCCGTGTGGCTGGGGCTCTTGCGCGACAGCGTGAACGCCAGCGCGCGCACCGCACCTTGGGGCGTGCGGCAGTTGAGCCAGCGCGGGTCGTATACGCCCAGGACCATCTCGCGCTGCCACAGGTTGACCATGACCTGGCGCGCGTGGCTGTGGCCCACGCGGAACACCATGCCGCGGCAGCTGCCGCCCGACAGCATGCCGAACACCAGGCCCGGACATTCGGGCGTGCCGCGGTTCACGCGGCTCCACATCTTCAAAGCCCGGTGCCAGCCGTGCACCGTGGCCGCGCGTCGCTCGGCGTAGCCAAAGTCGGGCCGCCAGATCAGCGAGCCATAGCCAAAGATCCACAGGTCGTCCCGCCCGCCCCATTCATGCAGCGCGCGGTCGAGCATGGGGGCGGGGTCACGCAGGGGAGCGGCAAGCGGCGGCATGGCGAGACTCTACAATCGATGGGTTTTGTCCAACGCACCGATTATTCACGGGAGTTCTCAACATGTCCTTCAACAGCTCCGACGACGACAGCCAGCAACGCTTCGCACTCGGGTTCCTCTTTGCGCTGATCGCGCTGGTGGTCTCCACCGTCGTGGGCGTGGTGGTCTACAAGCGTGGCATTGCCCACGCCCCCAAGGCGCCGGCCGCCGCTGTGGCCCCTGCGGCTGAGGCAGCCGCGCCCGGCGTGGTGATCATGATCACCGAGGACGCCGCCAGCGTGGTGGTGGAGGGCGGTGTGGTGAAGTTCTTCTTCGCCACCGGCAAGGCCGAGCTGGCCCCGGGCGCCAACGAAGCGCTGGGCGACGTGGTCAAGGGCGTGGTGGACGGCGGCAAGACCGCGGTGGTGTCGGGCTTCCATGACGCCACGGGCGACGCGGCCGTGAACGCCGAGCTGGCCAAGCAGCGCGCGCTGGCCGTGCGCGACGCCCTGAAGGCCCTGGGTGTGGCCGAAGAGAAGGTGGAGCTGAAGAAGCCCGAAGCCACGCAGGGCAGCGGCAGCAATGCCGAGGCGCGCCGCGTGGAGGTGATTCTGGCTCCCTGAGCCTGGATGCGCCAAGCCTGCGAAAGCCCGGTAATGCCGGGCTTTTTTGTGTCTGGCGTGCTACATGTTCAATAGCTGGTCGCGCTTGTTTGAAGAAGGATTCAGGTACTTTTTTGCCTCGAGTGCTTGATTTGCAAGCGCGAACAGCTACCAAAGCTGTAGCGCACTGCGCTGTATCCTTGTTCACGTACTCTCGCGCACGATCAGCTCGTAGTCCAACTGCACGCACTGCGGCTGCGCCAGCGTGCCGCGCATCAGGCCCAGCAGCATGTCGGCGCCGGCGCGGCCGACTTCGCTGCGCGGGGTGCGGATGGTGGTCAGCGGCGGCACCATCTGCGCGCTGCCGGCCAAGTCGTTGAATCCCGCGACGGCGATGCGCCCCGGCACGTCGATGCGCATGCGGTTGGCCGCCAGCAGCCCGCCCTGGGCAATGTCGTCGTTGCAAAAGAAAATGGCGTCCACGTCGGGCATGCGTTGCACCAGGTCCTCGAACAGCCGAGCGCCCAGGGCGATGGAAGAGCGCTCGGGGCTTAGCAACTCCAGGCGCGGGTCGTACAGGCCCGCTTCGCGCAGAGTGCGCCGGTACCCTTCGGCGCGCTGCAGCACGCGCGGGTCCAGTTGCGCGGCGCAAAAGGCGATGCGCTTGCGCCCGCGTTCCAGCAGGTGGCGCGTGATGGTGGCGCCCGCGTCCTGCTGCGAAAAGCCCACGCAGGCCACACCAGGCGCGGCGCTGGTCTCCATGAGGTGCACGCAGGGCACGCCGCTGTGCACGATGAGCTGGCGTGCGGCCTCGCTGCGGTCGAACCCTGTCACCAGCAGGCCGGCGGGGCGGTGGGGCAGGTAGGTGCGCAGCAGCAACTCTTCCTCGGCGCTGTCGTAGTGGGTCACGCCGATGAGCGGCTGAAAGCCCTTGGGGAACAGCGTGCGGTGCACCGCCTCCAGCAGATCCACGAACAGCGCGTTGGACAGCAGCGGCACCAGCACCAGCACCTGCGTGCTGCGCTGCGACGCCAGCGCGCGCGCGGCCGGGTCGGGTACGTAGCCCAGCCGATCGGCCGCCTCGCGCACGCGTTCGGCCAACGCAGGGTCCACGGTGCGTTCGCCGCGCAGGGCACGCGACACGGTGATGGGACTCACGCCGGCGGCGCCTGCCACGTCGTTCAGGGTGATGCGGCCGCTGGAGCGGCGCGGTCGTCGGTTGGCGGTCAAGGGTTATTCCTAGGAATTCTGGCCAAAATTGTCCCTTAAGATAGCGCTATCTTTCATGGGGTTTTCGCGGGTTTGTGGGGAGGAGTAGCTTCTCCCCATGCGATGCAGCGAAATTTCTCCATGAGAAGCCGCGGCGTGAAGCCGTGAACTTCGGGTGAACGGCTTGCGTCCTGGGATGCAGCCGTTTTTTTGAATCTTTAAAGATAGCGCTATCTTGACCTGTGACATCGATGCCATCGTGGTGATGGGCGTTTCCGGCTGCGGCAAGTCCAGCGTGGGCGAGGCCTGCGCAAAAACGCTGGGCTGGGTGCTGCATGAGGGCGATGCCCACCATGCTCCCGAGAGCATTGCCAAAATGCGCGCCGGCGTGCCCTTGACCGATGCCGACCGCGCGGGCTGGCTGGACCGGTTGGCCGCATTGCTGGCGGCGCCTGCGGGCACGGCGGGCGTAGTGCTGACCTGCTCGGCGCTGCGCCGCAAATACCGCGATCGCCTGCGTGCGGGCAACCCGCGCGTGGGATTCGTGTTTCTGGCGCTGGACTATGAGCAGGCATTGCAGCGCGTGCAGACGCGCGCGGGGCATTTCTTTTCGCCCGCTCTGGTGGCCGATCAGTTCGCCACGCTGGAGTCGCCCGAGGGCGAGCCGCGCGTGTTGACGCTGGATGCCACACGCCCCGTGGACGAGCTGGCCCGGTCCGTCGTCCAATGGCTGCGCGGCAACGCAGCTGCTTCTCTTTCGTCGTCTTCCGGAGACAGTGCATGAGCGCTTCTTCCCCCTCCCCGCAACAACGGCCGCGCAAGCCCCTGGTGCAGCGCCTGGCCGAGCATTTCATGGTGCTCGCACTGGCCGGCATGGTCTTGGCCGTGTTCGTCAACGTGGTGTTGCGCTACGTGTTCTCCACGAGCATCGTCTCGTACGAGGAGATCTCGCGCCTGCTGTTCGTGTGGCTGGTGGCGGTGGGCACCATCGTCGCGGCCTTTGAGGGCAAGCACCTGGGCTTCGACATGCTCACTTCGCGCCTGAAGGGCCGCTCGCGCAAGCTGCTGTTCTGGGCCAGCCAGGCTCTGGTGGCGGGCGGCATGCTGCTGCTGCTCAAGGGTTCGTGGGAGCAGGTGATCGCCGGCATGGACAGCTACAGCACCGTGCTGGGTTATCCGCTGGCGCTGGGCGCCGCGGCGACGCTGGTACTGGCCGTGGGCCTGCTGGTGGGCGTCGTGGTGGATCTGCGCCGCGGCGAGCCGCTGCCGCATGGCAGCGACGCGGAAACGTCGGTGGAGTAGGGCGCACCATGATCGTTACCGCCATCTTTCTTCTGGTGCTCATCGGCGGCATGGTGATCGGCATGCCCATCGCCCACGCCCTGGTGCTGACGGGTGTCGCCCTGATGTGGCACCTGGATTTCTTCGATTCGCAGCTGCTGGCGCAAAACCTGCAGGCCGGCTTTGACAACTTTCCGCTGCTGGCCGTGCCGTTCTTCATCCTGGCGGGCGAGCTGATGAACGCGGGCGGCCTGTCGCGGCGCATCATCGACCTGGCGCGCGCCTTCGTGGGGCATATCCGCGGCGGGCTGGGCTTCGTGGTGATTGGCGCGGCCGTGCTGTTGGCGTCCATGAGCGGCTCGGCCATTGCAGACACGGCGGCGCTGGCCACCATCCTGCTGCCGATGATGCGCGAGCAGAAATACCCGATGAGCTACAGCGCGGGCCTGCTGGCGTCCGGCGGCATCATCGCGCCGATCATCCCGCCGTCCATGCCGTTCGTGATCTACGGGGTGACGACGAATACCTCGATCAGCAAGCTGTTCCTCTCGGGCGTGGCTCCGGGCCTGATGATGGGCATCTTCCTGATCGGCGCCTGGGCCTGGATTGCGCGCCGCCACGACCTGCCCTCGATGGAGCGCGTGGCGTGGGGCCCGCGCATGAAGGCGCTGACCAAGAGCTTCTGGGCCATGATGATGCCGGTCATCATCCTGGGCGGCCTGCGCGGCGGCATTTTCACGCCCACCGAGGCCGCCGTGGTCGCCGCCGTGTATGCGCTGCTGGTGTCCATGTTCGTGTACCGCGAACTGAACCGGTCGCAGCTGTACGACGTATTCCTGGCCGCGGGCAAGACCACGGCGGTGGTCATGTTCCTGTGCGGCGCCGCCACCGTCACGGCCTACATGATCACCCTGGCCGACCTGCCCAACATGCTGGCCGACAGCTTCGCCGGCGTGATGGGCAACCCCGTGCTGTTCATGGCGCTGATGATGACCTTCCTGTTGGTGGTGGGCACGGCCATGGACCTCACGCCCACCATCCTGATCTTCGGCCCCGTCTGCGCGCCGCTGGCCGCCAAGGCAGGCATCGACCCCGTGTACTTCGGCTTCATGTTCATCTACGTGGGCTGTATTGGCCTCATCACCCCACCCGTGGGCACGGTGCAGAACGTGGTGGCGGGCGTGGGCCGGCTGCGCATGGAAACCGTGATCCGCGGCACCACGCCGTTCCTGGCCGTGTATGTGCTGCTGGCGGTCCTGTTCACGCTGTTCCCGGCCCTCATCACCGCGCCGCTGCGCTGGATGCACTGAGCTTTTCATCCCTTTTCACCCTGACTGTCCAAAGGAGACTTCCCATGCGTATACGCTTTGCTCTTGCCGGCCTCGTGGCCGCACTCGTTGCCACCGGCGCTGCACAGGCGCAGGACTTCAAGCCGCGCATCGTGCGTTTCGGCTATGGCCTGGTGGACAACTCCAACCAGGGCCGCGCGGCCCGCATGTTTGCGCAAGAAGTGGAAAAGGCCACCGGCGGCAAGATGAAGGTGCGTGCCATTGGCAACGCCTCGCTGGGCTCCGACACGCAGATGCAGCAGGCGCTGATCGGCGGCGCGCAGGAGATGATGGTGGGCTCCACCGCCACGCTGGTGGGCCTGGTGCCGGAGATGGCCGTGTGGGACACGCCGTTCCTCTTCAGCAACGCCAAGGAAGCCGATGTGGTGCTGGACGGCCCCGTGGGCGACAAGATCAAGGCCAAGCTGGAAGCCAAGGGCATGGTGGGCCTGGTGTACTGGGAGAACGGTTTCCGTAACCTCACCAACAGCAAGCGCCCCGTCGCCAAGCTGGAAGACCTGAACGACATCAAGCTGCGCGTGATGCAGAACAACGTGTTCCTCGACAGCTTCAAGGCCCTGGGCGCCAACGCCGTGCCGCTGCCGTTCTCCGAGCTGTTCACCGCGTTGGAAACGCGCGCCGTGGACGGCCAGGAGAACCCCTACAACACCATCGTCTCCAGCAAGTTCTACGAGGTGCAGAAGTACCTCACGGTGACCAACCACGTGTACAGCCCCTGGATCGTCACGGTGAGCAAGAAATGGTGGGACGGCCTGTCCGCCGCCGAGAAGAAGGTGCTGCAGGACGCCGCCATCAAGAGCCGCGATTTCGAGCGCAAGGACACGCGCGAAGAGGCCGCCAAGGCCCTGGCCGACCTGAAGGGCAAGGGCATGCAGGTCAACGAGTTGTCGGCCGCCGAGGCCAACCGCATGCGCGAGAAGCTGGTCAGCGTGAACGCAGGCATCGCCAAGTCGGTGGGCCAGCAGACCTGGGACGAGGTGAACGCCGCCGTCCAGCAGGCGCGCAACGCCAAGTAAGCGCAGGGCGGGGCAGGCGGCGGCGCCTGCCCTCGGTTCCCTGCCATGTGCCCTCGGCCTACACCTGTGTCGCCCACTGGCGCGTAGGATTCCGGGGGCAATGCTTGCCCGCAGTCGTTTTCTGCAACCTTCCCACAGCCGCCCTCGCGCCACCCAGCATGCCCCTGCACGACACCGTCCACACCGTCACCGAGCGCATCCGCCAGCGCAGCGCCCCTACGCGCGGCGCCTATCTGCAACAGCTTGAGTTCCACGCGCGCCGCGACCGCGGTGCAGACCGCCTGGGTTGCGCCAATGTGGCCCACGCCTTCGCCGGCATGCCTGGCAACGACAAGCTGCGTGTGGTGGTCCAGAAGGCACCCAACATCGGCATCGTCACGGCGTACAACGACATGCTGTCAGCCCATGCGCCGCTGCAGCATTACCCGGACCTGATCAAGGACGAGGTGCGCAAGCACGGGGCCACGGCCCAGGTGGCCGGCGGCGTACCCGCCATGTGCGATGGCGTGACGCAGGGCACACCCGGCATGGAGTTGAGCCTGTTCAGCCGCGACGTGATCGCCATGGCCACGGCCGTGGCGCTGAGCCACGACGTGTTCGATGGCGCGCTCATGCTCGGCGTGTGCGACAAGATCGTGCCTGGTCTGCTGGTGGGTGCGCTGCAGTTCGGCCATCTGCCCACGGTGTTCGTGCCGGCGGGGCCGATGACTTCGGGCCTGTCCAACAGCGCCAAGGCCAAGGTGCGCGAGCAGGCCGCGCAAGGTCTGGTGGGCCGCGGTGAACTGCTGGAGGCCGAGATGGCCGCTTACCACTCGCCGGGCACCTGCACCTTCTACGGCACGGCCAACAGCAACCAGATGATGCTGGAGGCCATGGGCCTGCATGTGCCGGGCACGGCCTTCGTGAACCCGGGCCAGGCGCTGCGCCAGGAACTCACGCGCGAGGCCGCACGCACGGTGCTGGGCGACAAGGGGGCGTCATGCCCACCTATCGGGCGCGTGGTAGACGAGCGCGCTATCGTCAACGCCATGGTGACGCTGCTGGCCACGGGAGGATCCACCAACCACCTGATCCACTGGGTGGCCGTGGCGCGCGCGGCGGGCCTCGTGATCGACTGGGACGACTTTTCCGCCCTGTCCGCCGTCGTGCCGTTGCTGGCGCGCGTGTACCCCAACGGCAGCGCGGACGTGAACCAATTCCAGGCCGCCGGCGGCCCCGGCTATGTGATCCGCGAGTTGCTCGATGCCGGGCTGATGCATGAGGACGTGCTCACCGTTCGCCCTGGAGGTATCCGCGAATACACGCGCGAGCCGCAGGGAACCGCCGATCAGCGACTGCACTGGGCCGACATCGGCGCCTCGCGTGACGACAGCGTGCTGCGCCCTGCGGCCGACCCTTTCAGCGCCACGGGCGGCCTCAAGCTGCTGTCGGGCAACCTGGGGCGCAGCGTGATCAAGGTCTCCGCCGTGCCGCCCGACCGGCATGTTGTGCAGGCGCCCGCACGCGTGTTTGCCTCGCAGGGCGAACTGCAGCAGGCCTTCCAGGCCGGCGAACTGGACCGGGACGTGGTCTGCGTGGTGCGCTGGCAGGGTCCCCAGGCCAATGGCATGCCAGAACTGCACAAGCTCACCCCGCCGCTGGCCGTGCTGCAGGGCAAGGGCTACAAGGTGGCGCTGGTCACCGACGGCCGCATGAGCGGCGCCTCGGGCAAGGTGCCTGCGGCCATCCACGCATCGCCCGAGGCGCATGCCGGCGGCCCGCTGGCGCTGGTGCGCGACGGTGACGTCATCCGGCTGGATGCCGTGGCGGGCACGCTCGATGTGCTGGTCGATGCGGCCGAATGGCAGGCGCGCACGCCTGCCACCGTGCCGCCCGGCTTGCTGCAGGACAATGCACGCGGTTGGGGGCGCGAACTGTTCGCCGGCATGCGGCGCAATGCGCTCAGCGCGGAAGAGGGAGCCTGCACATGGCTGTGACGCAACCCACCCTCACGGCGCTCGATGTGATGCGCGATGCGCCCGTGATCCCGGTCATCGTTCTGCACGACGTGCGGCATGCCGTGCCGATGGCGCGCGCGCTGGTCGCCGGTGGTATCCGCATGCTGGAGGTGACGTTGCGCACGCCGCAAGCCCTCGAATGCATGCGGGCCATCGCCGCGGAAGTGCCCGACGCCGTGGTCGGCGCAGGCACCGTACGCACCAGTGCTGATGCGGCTGCTGCCGCGCGCGCCGGGGCGCGGTTTGCCGTCAGTCCGGGTTTTACGCCCGCCGTAGGCCGCGCCTGCCGCGATGCGGGCTTGCCGCTGCTGCCGGGCGTGGCCACGGGCAGCGAGATCATGACGGCGCAGGAAGAGGGCTTGTCTGCGCTCAAGTTCTTCCCTGCGGTGCAGGCGGGCGGTACGGCCATGCTGAAAGCGTGGCAGGGGCCGTTTGGCGACGTGGCGTTCTGTCCGACGGGTGGAATCCAGCCCGGCAATGCGGCGGAGTTTCTGGCGCTCAAGAACGTGGCCTGCGTGGGCGGGTCGTGGCTGGTGCCCGCGGATGCGCTGGAGCAGGGCGACTGGTCCCGCATCACCCGTCTAGCGCGCGAAGCCAGCGCGTTGCAGCGGGTTTGATGAATACAAGTAAAAATGGGCTGTAGCGCTTTGTGGATAAGCGCTAGCAGCTATTAAATAAGGAGCAAACTAGCGCAGACCGGTGCCTGCGCCGGCATCGCTCTTGCGCTCGATCAATTCAATCTTGTAACCGTCAGGGTCGGTCACAAAGGCGATCACCGTGGTGCCACCCTTGACCGGCCCGGCCTCGCGTGTCACGGTGCCGCCGGCGGCCTTGATCTTCTCGCAGGCGGCGTAGGCGTCGGGCACGCCCAGGGCAATGTGGCCGTAGGCTGTGCCCATCTCATAGCTTTCCACCCCCCAGTTGTACGTCAGCTCGATCTCGGCCTGGCCGGGGTTGCCGCCCTCGAAGCCCAGGAAGGCCAGAGAGTATTTGTATTCAGGGTTTTCGGAGGTGCGCAGCAACTGCATGCCCAGCACCTGGGTGTAGAAATCGATGGAGCGCTGGAGATTGCCAACGCGCAGCATGGTGTGCAGAAGTCTCATGGCATGGATTGTGCCGTCAACCCAAAGACCCTGCGGCCTGTTGCGCAGAGTGATGGGCTGGGCTAGACCGGCACGGTGTAGTTGAGCGTCATGCGGCCGCCGTCCACGGTGACGATCTCGCCGGTCACATAACTGGCGGCGTCGCTGGCGAGCCATGCCACCACATCAGCGACCTCCGAAGGCTCACCCAGGCGCTTCATCGGCGTGCGGCTCAGGATCTTGAGCCGGGCCTCGTCGCTCGTCAGCACGGCCTTCGCGGCGAGTTCCGTGGCGATGGTGCCGGGCGCCACCGCGTTCACGCGGATGCCACGGTCCGCCAGCGCCAGCGCCATCACGCGGGTGAGCTGATTGATGCCACCCTTGCTCACGTTGTAGCTGGCGATGTTCGGAATGGCCAAAACGCCGTTGACGGAACTCATGTTCACGATGCTGCCGCCGCCCGAGCGCACCATTTCGCGTGCCACAGCCTGGCCCATGAGAAAGGCACCCTTGAGGTTCACGCGCAGTACCGCGTCGAAGTCTTCCTCGGTCACCTCCAGAAAATCCGCAGCGCGGAAGATGCCCGCGTTGTTGACCAATACATCGATGCGCCCGTGCAGCGCCATGGTTTGACCTACCAGGGCATCCACTTCGGACTTGTTGCCCACATCGCAATGAATGTAGGCGGCTTGCGGCACCGCATCGGCAAGAGCACGTCCGCGGGCATCATCCATGTCTGCGATCACCACCTTGGCACCGTCGCGCGCCAGCCTGCGCACGCAGGCCTCGCCAATGCCATGGGCGCCGCCCGTGACAATACACACGCGACCTTGGTGGCCGAAGGAGATAGTTGACGTGGTGAGTGTTTGGGACATGCCAGCCATCGTAGTCAATTGACAAGGGCCGGTCACTGAACGTTTACGCGGAGGGTGGGATCGTTCCCTGAGCTGGGTGCGGATGTCGGTGTTGTGGCGACGGATACTCAGCTGCCAGTTTGGTAGATACGATGTATATTATGTTAAATAATTGAACTGACTAGTCTTGCCGCTTACTCAATGGCGTACCGAAAAACCGTACCCAGCTGTTGGCACCCTGATTCTTCAGGGCGCGCATCCTCTGTACAAAACAGCGCATGCAGATTAAGCACCGCAAGCAGTTTCTGTGGTGGTTTGGTTGGGCGTACCCTTCAACCCCAGTTTGGCCAGCAATTGGGTGTCGGCCTCTACATCCGGGTTACCCGTTACGAGCAGCTTGTCGCCATAGAAGATGGAATTGGCACCCGCCAAGAAGCACAAAGCCTGCACCGCGTCGCCAAGCTGCTGGCGGCCGGCGGACAGGCGTACGCGAGCCTTGGGCATGGTGATGCGGGCCACCGCGATCACGCGCACGAAGTCCAGCGGGTCCACCGGCTCGCTGTCGGCCAACGGTGTTCCGGGAACACGCACCAGGCTGTTGATGGGCACCGACTCCGGATACGGGTTTAGGTTGGCCAACTGCGCGATGAGACCCGCGCGGTGCACCGGCGCTTCGCCCATGCCAACGATGCCGCCGCAGCACACGTTGATGCCTGCGTCGCGCACATGGCGCAGCGTATCCAGCCGGTCCTGGTACTGGCGCGTGCTGACCACGTCGCTGTAGTACTCGGGGGCCGTGTCCAGGTTGTGGTTGTAGTAGTCCAGTCCGGCATCCTTCAGCGCCTGGGCCTGGTGCGACTGCAACATGCCCAGCGTGGCGCAGGTCTGCAGGCCTAGGTCCTTCACGGCGGTGATCAGCTCGCTCATCTTTTCGATGTCGCGGTCCTTCGGAGCTCGCCAGGCGGCGCCCATGCAAAAGCGCGTCGCGCCGGCGTCCTTGGCGGCTTGCGCTGCCTGGGTTACCTCCTGCACGCTCATGAGTTTTTCGGCCTTCACGCCGGTATCGAACTCCGCCGACTGGGGGCAGTAGCCGCAGTTTTCCGGACAGCCGCCTGTTTTCACGGACAGCAGCGTGGCCAATTCGATGTCGCCCTGGGGCCAATGTGCGCGGTGCGTGGCCTGCGCGCGCCAGAGCAGTTCCATGAATGGAAGCTCGAGGAGCTCCTGTACCGCTTGAATGCTCCAGCCCTCCCCTCGCTGCGTCGCAACACTCTCGGCAACGCGAGGATGAAACTGCAGGGTCTGGGTTGTATGCGGGGCTGTTGTGGCTGAGGTCATCAAATTTCTCCGGTTCTGCGGTCGCCACTGCTGGGCGCTGCTCCTGATTGTGTAAAGGCTTGAGTGGTCTGTGAAGGTTTAGCGTTCAAAAAGCAGGATGAAAAAAGATGTGCCTAAAAGAAGCGTATTTGCGTTATTTTTAATGTGTCTTGAAAGCATATAAGTGAAAAAGCGGGAATGAAGATGGAGGAAGCAAGTCGTGTTGTTCATCTGCCATCAACTCCCATTTAACTCCCCTTAATTACCAGAAACACCCTGCTGTTTTTGCTGAAGATGCGGCATGACCATAAAAAAAGCCCTGGTCGCATGGACCAGGGCTCTCTTGTTTTTCAGCAGTCAGGCGGTTGCGTCGAAGTTTGTCTTTTTCAACCCAACGCCGCGATCACCTCGGGCGGCGCCTGCACCAGTTCGATCAGGACACCCTCCCCGGCGATCGGGAACTCGTCATTGCTCTTGGGATGCAGGAAGGTGATGTCGTAGCCCGCCGCGCCTTTGCGGATACCCCCGGGCGCAAAGCGCACACCCTGTGCGGTCAGCCATTCCACCGCCTTGGGCAGGTCATCGATCCACAGGCCGATGTGGTTCAGCGGCGTGGCGTGCACGGCAGGCTTTTTCTCGATGTCCAGGGGCTGCATGATGTCCACCTCCACCTTGAAGGCGCCCTGCCCCATGGCAAGGATGTCCTCGTCCACGTTCTCTCGCTCGCTCTGGAAGGTACCCGTCTGCGTGAGGCCGAGCATGTCCACCCACAAGGTCTTCATGCGCTGCTTGTCGGTGCCGCCGATGGCCACCTGCTGAATGCCCAGCACTTTGAAGGGGCGTGTCATCCATTTACTCCTTTATTGATAGCTGCTAGCGCTTGCAGGGCAAGCGTTAGATGCTGTTTTCACTGAAATTCCAGGATGACCTGATCCACCGCCAGCGATTCGCCCTTGCCCGCGACGATCTTGCCCACCACGCCGTCCTGCGCCGCGAAGAGGATGTTCTCCATCTTCATGGCCTCAATCACGGCCAGCTTCTCGCCGGCCTGCACCTTCTGGCCCGGCTGCACCGCGACGTCCACCAGCAGACCCGGCATGGGCGACAGCAGGAACTTGGACAGGTCCGGTGGCGCCTTGAAGGGCATGAGCTGGTGCAGCCTTGCGCCCAGCGGCGACAGCACCAGCGCGTCGATCTGCGTACCGTTGTGGCTGATGCGCAGCGCCAGCGGGTTCTTGGCCGTACCGCGCTCCACCTGCGCCGTGAAGCCCTTGCCGTTGCACTGGCCCTGCACGCGGATGTCGCCCAGGCCGGCCGTACTGCTGATGCGGTAGGTGGTGTTGCCGATGGTCACGGCGCTGGAGCGGCTCTCTGGCTCATAGTCGGTGACCGTCACTTCATGGTGGATGTTGTTGCCCTGTGCGCCCAGCACCACCACGGTGAACTGCGCGCCCACCTGCACCTCATGACCTGTGAGCTGGCCGCTGATGCCCGATGCACGCGCGCGGTAGCGGCGGTTCATGTACGCCGCCAGCGCCACCAGGAACAGCGGATCGTCGTGCGGCACGTCTTCGGCGGCGAAGCCCTTGCCGTAGTGCTCGGCAATGAAGCCGGTGTTGAACTGGCCGGCCACGAATTTCGGGTGCGCCAGCAGCGCCGCCTGGAAAGGGATGTTGCTGCTGATGCCGCGGATCACGAAGCCGTTGAGCGCGGCGCGCATCTTCTCGATGGCGTCGTTGCGGTCCTGGCCGTGCACGATGAGCTTGGCGATCATCGAGTCGTAGTACATCGGGATCTCACCGCCTTCGAACACACCCGTGTCCACGCGCACGCCATACTTCTTGGTCGTGTCGCCCTGGAACATGGACTCTTCCGGCGCCTGGAAACGCACGAGCCGTCCGGTGGAGGGCAGGAAGTTGCGGAACGGGTCCTCGGCGTTGATGCGGCACTCGATGGCCCAGCCGTCGCGCTTCACGTCTTCCTGGCGGATGGCGAGCTTTTCGCCGGCGGCCACGCGGATCATGAGTTCCACCAGATCCAGGCCGGTGATGCACTCGGTCACCGGGTGCTCCACCTGCAGGCGGGTGTTCATCTCTAGGAAGTAGAAGTCCTGGTCCTTGCCGACCACGAACTCCACCGTGCCGGCGCTCTGGTAGCCCACGGCCTTGGCCAGGGCCACGGCCTGCTCGCCCATGGCCTTGCGGGTGGCGTCGCTGATGAAGGGGGATGGCGCCTCCTCGATCACCTTCTGATGGCGGCGCTGGATGGAGCACTCGCGTTCGTTCAGGTAGATCACGTTGCCGTGGGCGTCGCCCAGCACCTGGATCTCGATGTGGCGCGGCTCCTGCACGAACTTCTCGATGAAGATGCGGTCGTCGCCAAAGCTGTTGCGGGCTTCATTCTGGCAGCTGGCAAAGCCCTCGAACGCTTCCTTGTCGTTGTAGGCCACGCGCAGGCCCTTGCCGCCGCCGCCAGCCGAGGCCTTGATCATCACCGGGTAGCCGATGCCCTTGGCGATCTCCACGGCCTGCTCCGGCCCAGCGATGGGGTCGTTGTATCCGGGGATGGTGTTCACGCCCGCCTGGTTGGCCAGCTTCTTGGAAGCGATCTTGTCTCCCATGGCGGCGATTGCACCATGCTTGGGGCCAATGAAGATGATGCCCTCTTCCTCCACCCGCTTGGCGAAGGCTTCGTTCTCGGACAGGAAGCCGTAGCCCGGATGCACGGCCTGCGCGCCGGTCTGCTTGCAGGCGGCAATGATCTTGTCGGCCAGCAGATACGACTCGCGGCTGGGCGCGGCGCCGATGTGCACGGCCTCGTCGGCCAGCTTGACATGGCGCGCGTCCTTGTCGGCGTCGGAATAGACGGCCACGGTGGCGATGCCCATCTTGCGGGCGGTGGCGATGACGCGGCAGGCGATTTCGCCGCGGTTGGCGATCAGAATTTTCGTAAACATGTTCTTGTGCTCCTTGGACTCTTACAGCGGAATGTTCCCGTGCTTGCGCCACGGGTTATCGAGCTGCTTGTTCTTGAGCATGGCCAGGCTGCGGCAGATGCGCTTGCGTGTCTCATGCGGCAGGATCACGTCGTCGATGAAGCCGCGTGCGCCGGCGACGAACGGGTTGGCAAAGCGCGCCTTGTACTCAGCCTCGCGGGCGGCCAGCTTGGCGGGGTCGTTCTTGTCCTCGCGGAAGATGATCTCCACCGCGCCCTTGGCGCCCATCACGGCGATCTCGGCGTTCGGCCAGGCCAGGTTCACGTCGCCGCGCAGGTGTTTGGAGCTCATCACGTCGTACGCGCCGCCGTAGGCCTTGCGCGTGATGACGGTGATCTTCGGCACCGTGCATTCGGCGTACGCGTAGAGCAGCTTGGCGCCGTGCTTGATGATGCCGCCGTATTCCTGGCTGGTGCCTGGCATGAAACCGGGCACGTCCACGAAGGTGATGACGGGGATGTTGAACGCATCGCAGAAGCGCACGAAGCGCGCGGCCTTGATGGAGCTCTTGATGTCCAGGCAACCCGCCAGCACCAGCGGCTGGTTGGCCACGATGCCCACGGTCTGCCCTTCCATGCGCGCGAAGCCAATGAGAATGTTCTTGGCGTAGTCGGGCTGCAGCTCAAAGAAGTCACCGTCGTCCACCGTCTTGACGATCAGCTCCTTCATGTCATACGGCTTGTTGGGGTTGTCGGGCACCAGCGTGTCCAGCGACAGGTCGGCGCGATCGGCCGGGTCGTTGCTCGGGCGCACGGGCGCCTTTTCCTTGTTGTTGAGCGGCAGGTAGTTGTACAGGCGGCGCAGCATCATCAGCGCCTCCACGTCGTTCTCGAAGGCCATGTCGGCCACGCCGCTCTTGGTGGTGTGCGTGATGGCGCCGCCCAGTTCTTCGGCCGTGACCTCTTCGTGCGTGACGGTCTTCACGACCTCGGGGCCGGTCACGAACATGTACGAGCTGTCCTTGACCATGAAGATGAAGTCGGTCATGGCCGGGCTGTATACCGCTCCGCCCGCGCAGGGGCCCATGATCATGCTGATCTGCGGGATCACGCCGGACGCCAGCACATTCTTCTGGAACACGTCGGCGTAGCCACCCAGGGAAGCCACGCCCTCTTGGATGCGCGCGCCGCCCGAGTCGTTCAGGCCGATCACCGGCGCGCCGACCTTCATGGCCTGGTCCATGACCTTGCAGATCTTCTCGGCGTGGGTCTCGGACAGCGCGCCGCCGAACACCGTGAAGTCCTGGCTGAACACGAACACCAGGCGGCCGTTGATCATGCCGTAGCCGGTGACCACGCCGTCACCGGGGATCTTGGTGTTCTCCATGCCGAAGTCCGTGCAGCGGTGCTCCACGAACATGTCCCATTCCTCGAAGGTGCCGTCGTCCAGCAGCAGCTCGATGCGCTCGCGCGCGGTGAGCTTGCCCTTCTTGTGCTGGGCGTCGATGCGCTTCTGGCCACCGCCCAGGCGGGCGAGTTCGCGCTTTTTCTCCAGTTGATCCAGGATGTCTTGCATGGTCGCTCTTTCAGTGAAGTGCTATTTAAATAGTAGCTTGCAGCGCTTGTCCAGATTGCGCTGCAAGCAGATTTCGTGCTGCAGTGGAAGCCGCTATGCGCCCCGCGGTCACGTCCTGCTGCAGGCGGGGCAGCAGCTCGCGCACCTGCGGGTGCTGGCGGAAGGCCTGCTTCAGGCCTGCGTCGATGCGCTCCCACATCCACGCCAGGGATTGCCGCTCGCGCCGCGCGGCCAGACGGCCGTTGGCCGTCTGCAGGCGGCGGAACTCCTGCACCGCGGCCCAGAAGCCATCCACCCCCTCGCCTTTCAGCGCGCTGAGCGTGATGACCTTCGGCGTCCACAGGGATTCGTCGTGGTGCGCATGCTCGGGGTTGCCATGCATGGACAGCAGGCGCAGGCTGGAAGTGATCTGCGCCTGCGCGCGTGTGGCGGCGTGCGGGTCGATGTCGGCCTTGTTGATGACCACCAGGTCGGCCAGCTCCATCACACCCTTCTTGATGGCCTGCAGGTCGTCGCCCGCGTTGGGCAACTGCAGCACGCAGAACATGTCGGTCATGCCCTGCACGGCGATCTCGCTCTGGCCCACGCCCACGGTCTCGATGATGACCACGTCATAGCCCGCAGCCTCGCACACCAGCATGGCCTCGCGCGTCTTCTCGGCCACGCCGCCCAGCGTGCCGCTGGACGGGCTGGGGCGGATGTAGGCATCGGGTTGGACCGACAGGTGCTCCATGCGCGTCTTGTCACCGAGGATGGAGCCGCCCGAGACGGTGGATGACGGGTCGATGGCCAGCACCGCCACCTTCAGGCCTTGTGCGATCAGGTGCAGGCCCAAGGCTTCGATGAAGGTGCTCTTGCCCACGCCAGGCACGCCGCTGATGCCGAGGCGAAACGCCCGGCCCGTGTGCGGCAGCAGCGCGGTGAGCAGTTCGTCGCCCTGCGTGCGATGGTCGGCCCGCGTGGATTCCAGCAGCGTGATGGCCTTGGCCATGGCGCGGCGCCGCACGGCGGGCGTGCCGTGCAGGATGCCTTCTTGCAGCTGCTGGGGGGTCACTGCGCCTGCGCCTTCTTGATTTGCTCCAGCACGTCCTTGGCGCTGGCCGGGATCGGCGTGCCGGGGCCATAGACGCCCTTGACGCCTGCACCGTAGAGGAAGTCGTAGTCCTGCGCGGGCACCACGCCGCCCACGAAGACGATGATGTCGTCGGCGCCCTGCTTTTTCAGTTCTTCGATGATGGCGGGCACCAGCGTCTTGTGGCCCGCGGCCAGGGTGGAGACGCCCACCGCGTGCACGTCGTTCTCGATGGCCTGGCGCGCGCACTCCTCGGGGGTCTGGAACAGCGGGCCCATGTCGACATCGAACCCCAGGTCGGCAAAGGCCGTGGCCACCACCTTGGCACCGCGGTCGTGGCCGTCTTGGCCGAGCTTGGCGATCATCACGCGCGGGCGGCGACCGAGCTGTTCGGCTGCCTGATCGATTTCACCCTTGAGCTTTTCCCAGCCTTCGGCCGAGTCGTAGGCAGCAGCGTACACACCGGTCACCTTTTGCGTATCGGCGCGGTGGCGCCCGAAGATTTTTTCCAGCGCATCGGACACCTCGCCCACCGTGGCGCGTGCGCGAATCGCCTGGATCGACAGATCCAGCAGGTTGCCCTGGCCGCTTGCTGCTGCAGAAGTAAGAGCAGCCAGCGCTTGTTGGACCTGGGCTTGATCGCGTTTTGCCTTGATGGCGTTGAGGCGCGCGATCTGGTTCTCGCGCACCTTGACGTTGTCCACCTCCAGGATGTCCACCGGGTCTTCCTTGGCAAGCTTGTACTTGTTCACGCCCACGATGACCTCCTTGCCCGAGTCGATGCGCGCCTGCTTTTCCGCAGCCGCGGCCTCGATCTTGAGCTTGGCCCAGCCGGAGTCCACGGCGGCGGTCATGCCGCCCATCGCCTCGACCTCTTCGATGATCTTCCAGGCGGCGTCGGCCATGTCCTGTGTGAGCTTTTCCATCATGTAGGAGCCGGCCCAGGGGTCGATCACGTTGGTGATGTGGGTCTCTTCTTGGATGATGAGCTGCGTGTTGCGCGCGATGCGTGCGCTGAATTCGGTGGGTAGCGCGATGGCTTCGTCCAGCGCGTTGGTGTGCAGGCTTTGCGTGCCGCCGAACACGGCCGCCATGGCCTCGATGGTGGTGCGCACCACGTTGTTGTACGGGTCCTGCGCGGTGAGCGACCACCCCGACGTCTGGCAGTGGGTGCGCAGCATCAGGCTCTTGGGGTTTTTGGCGTTGAACCCTTTCATGATGCGGCACCACAGCAGGCGCGCGGCGCGCATCTTGGCGATCTCCAGGTAGAAGTTCATGCCGATCGCCCAGAAGAACGACAGGCGCCCGGCAAAATCGTCCACGTCCATGCCCTTGGCGATGGCCGTCTTCACGTATTCCTTGCCGTCGGCCAGGGTGAAGGCCAGTTCCAGCGCCTGGTTGGCGCCGGCTTCCTGCATGTGGTAGCCCGAGATCGAGATCGAGTTGAACTTGGGCATGTTCTTGCTCGTGTACTCGATGATGTCGCCGATGATGCGCATCGACGGCTTGGGCGGATAGATGTAGGTGTTGCGGACCATGAACTCCTTGAGGATGTCGTTCTGGATGGTCCCGGCCAGCTTGTCCTGGCTCACGCCCTGCTCCTCGGCTGCCACCACGTAGCCGGCCAGCACGGGCAGCACGGCGCCGTTCATGGTCATGGAAACAGACACCTTGTCCAGCGGAATGCCGTCGAACAGGATCTTCATGTCCTCCACGCTGTCGATGGCGACGCCCGCCTTGCCCACGTCGCCCGTCACGCGCGGGTGGTCGCTGTCGTAGCCGCGGTGCGTGGCCAGGTCAAAGGCCACCGACACACCCTGCCCGCCCGCGGCCAGCGCTTTGCGGTAGAAGGCGTTGGATTCTTCGGCCGTGGAAAAGCCCGCGTACTGGCGGATGGTCCAGGGGCGCACGGCGTACATGGTGGCCTGCGGGCCGCGCAGGTAGGGCTCGAAGCCCGGCAGCGTGTTGGCGTAGGGCAGGTCCTGCGTGTCTTGCGCCGTGTACAGGGGCTTCACGCTGATGCCGTCGGGCGTCACCCAGTTCAGGGCATTCACGTCGCCGCCGGGCGCGGACTTGGCCGCGGCCTTGGCCCAGGCGGCAAGGTCGGCGGACTGGAAGATGGGATCAGGATGGCTGCTCATGGCGGGGGCGCTTTCGCAAAGATGGCAAAGAGATGTGGTTATGCGTGCTGCGTTTTCGCAATTTTGCGGAGTTTACCTGATCTGTAATTATTAATTCTTAGTTTTTTTCAGGTACAGTCCGCCCATGTCAGCCGTCACCCTCACTCCCCGCGCACTCTATGAACAAGTGGCGGAGCAACTGCGCCAGCGCATCTTCCGGCGCGAGCTGGAGCCTGGCAGCTGGATCGACGAGCTGAAGATCGCCGAGGAGTTCGGCATTAGCCGCACGCCTTTGCGCGAAGCACTCAAAGTACTGGCGGCGGAAGGCCTGGTCACCATGAAGGTGCGCCGCGGCGCCTACGTGACCGAGATGTCCGACAAGGACCTGCACGATGTCTACCACCTGCTCAGCCTGCTGGAGAGCGACGCGGCAGGCGTGGTGGCCGCCCGTGCCACGCCGGAGCAACTGCGCGAACTGGAGCAGCTGCATGCCGACCTGGCCGCCGCCGTGCAGGACCGCGACCGCTTTTTCACCATCAATGAGCGCATCCACATGCGCCTGCTGGAGATGGCCGACAACCGCTGGCGCAGCCAGATGGTGGCCGACCTGCGCAAGGTCATGAAGCTCAACCGTCACAACTCGCTGCTCAAGCAGGGACGCATCGAGGATTCGCTGGCCGAGCACGAAACCATCCTGGCCGCGCTGCGCGCGCGCGACCCGCAGGCCACA
Source organism: Diaphorobacter sp. J5-51 (assembly GCF_001023515.1). Classification (NCBI taxonomy): domain Bacteria; kingdom Pseudomonadati; phylum Pseudomonadota; class Betaproteobacteria; order Burkholderiales; family Comamonadaceae; genus Diaphorobacter; species Diaphorobacter sp. J5-51. The sequence continues at coordinate 68,256 of NZ_JSYI01000134.1, forward strand.
GTGGCCGCCATGTCCGCGCATTTCGCGCATGGGCTGGAGGCAGCGGGCTGACCGGGCCCGCCCCTCATCCGCCGTTCTTTTTTCCGTCGCGCGAGCGACAAGTTTGCGAACGATCGTGCGAAAACGCGCGTGCCCGGCCTATGATTCCGCTTTTTGCTCGGCGGCTTGGCTCCGCAATGGCGCCCAGCCCTGCCGGCACGCACTGCACGTATTGCACGCATGAATTCCCCCACCCCTGACCTGCGCGGCGTGCAGACGCTGCCCGAACTGCTGGCGTTCCGCGCCGCCCTCACTCCCCACAGCGAGGCCTACCGTGCCTGCGACCCCGGCACCGGCCAGTGGATCAGCCTGACCTGGGCACAGACCCAGGAGCGCGTGCAGCAGTGCAGCCGCGCCATTGCCGCATCGGGCCTGCCACAGGGGGCGCGCATCGCCATCCTGCTGCCCAACGGGCTGGATGCCATGAGCATCGACCAGGCTGTGATGGCCACGGGCTGTGTGCCCGTGCCTCTGCATGCCATCGACAATCCGGGCAGCATTGCCTACATCCTGGCGGATGCCGAGGTGTCGCTGCTCGTCGTGGAAGAGCCAGAGCAATGGCGGCGCATCCGCGACGTGGGCATGCCGCTGCCGCACCTGATGGGCGTGGTGACGACCAACGCCAGCACCGACCTGCCCACCGCCGCCGAGCAGGACGTACCGGTCGCACCGCTGGCTGCCTGGCTGCAGCATGCCGCGGCAGATACGCCGCTGCCCCCGCCGCCCGGCCCTGAGGATCTGGCGGCGATCGTCTACACCAGCGGCACCACCGGCAAGCCCAAGGGGGTGATGCTCAGCCATGCCAACGTGGTGGCCGACGTGAAGGCGGTGCTGGAGCGCATTGCCCCCACGCCACAGGATGTGTTCCTGTCCTTCCTGCCGCTGTCGCACACCTTCGAGCGCACGGGCGGCTACTACCTGCCCATGGCCTCGGGCAGTTGCGTGGTCTATGCGCGCTCGGTGGCGCAACTGGCGGAGGATTTGAAGAATGTGCGCCCCACGGTGCTGGTGTCGGTGCCGCGCATTTATGAACGCGTGCATGCCAAGCTCATCGAGACGCTGTCGCCCTCGCCCTTGAAGATGCAGCTGTTCCAGGCCGCGCAGGCCGTGGGCTGGAAGCGGTTTTGCGCCGCGCAGCGCCTGCCAGCACCCCAGGACGACGGCGCGGGCGGCTGGATGCGCGCCCTGCCCTGGCCGCTGTTGCGTGCCCTGGTGGCCAAGCCGCTGCTGGCGCAGTTCGGTGGCCGCGTGCGCGTGGCCGTGAGCGGGGGCGCGCCGCTGTCGCCCACCATCGCGCACTGCTTCCTGGGCCTGGGCCTGCAACTGGTGCAGGGTTACGGCATGACCGAAACCTCGCCCGTGGTCAGCGTGAACACGCTGGAGGACAACGACCCGTCCACCGTCGGCCGCGCCTTGCCGGGCGTGGAGGTGCGCATCGGCGAGAACCGCGAACTGCAGGTGCGCGGCCCCATCGTCATGAAGGGCTACTGGAAGCGCCCCGAGGATACGGCCCGCACCGTCTCCGCCGACGGCTGGCTGGGCACGGGCGACCAGGCCGAGATCGTCGACGGCCGCATCCGCATCCTGGGACGCATCAAGGAAATCATCGTCACCTCCACGGGCGAGAAGGTGCCGCCGGCCGACCTGGAGCTGGCCATCACCGCCGATGCGCTGTTCGAGCAGGCCTTTGTGGTGGGCGAGCAGCGCCCCTTCATCGCCTGCGTGGCCGTGGTGCATGCCGAAGAGTGGCGCCAACTGGCCGGGCAACTGGGACTGGACGCCAACGACCCTGCCAGCCTTGCGCACCCCAGCGCCCAACGGGCGGCACTGGCGCGCATCGAGAAGCTGGCGGCCGGCTTCCCGCGCTATGCGGTGCCGCGCGCCGTGCATCTGGTGCGCGAGCCATGGACGATCGAGAACGCGTTCATGACACCCACGCTCAAGCTCAAGCGCACCAACCTCATGGCGCACTACGCGGCCGCCATCGAGGCCATGTACCAAAAGCGCTGATCAGGCCCCCACCGCTTGCAATGACCGCGCAAGCGGGGCCTGGGCCGACCCGGCGTCCCCCTCGCTTCCCGGCACGCGGTAGATGCGCCCGAACCGATTGGCCAGGAAGTCCTCCAGCGCGATCTGCTCTTGCCCGATGAAACCGGCCTGCGGAAGCTGGCCCGCGATGACCAGGTCCAGCGCCGCGCAGATGCCCGCGGCCGTGGTGCGTTGGATGGCGCTGAGCATCTGCCCGCGCACCGATGCGCCCAGGATGTGGGCGGCATAGCTTTCCTGCACCAACCGGCCGCCTCGCTGGCCGCGCGCGCTGGCGAGGATCACGATCACGTCTTGCTGCGTGGTCGGGACGGCGCCGTCCAGCAACTCCTTGAGCAGGTCGCGCCGGTCGCGCAGGCGCAGCTCGTGCAGCAGCAGCTGCAGGATGGCATGGTGGCCGGGGTAGCGCACCGACTTGTAGTCGAGCTGCCGCACGCGCCCCTCCCAGGTCTGGGGCAACGTGCCCAGGCCGCCCGAGGTATTGAAGGCCTCGTATTCCACGCCGTCGATCAGCAGCGTTTCCAACCCGTCGAGCGCAGGCACGCTGGTGCGCCGGCCCTGCACGATGGCGTCGCACGGGTTGCAGTATTCGTTGATCAGGCCCTCGGTGCTCCAGGTCATGGCATAACGCAGGGCGCCCTGGGGGTAGCGCGGCAGCGCCCCCACGCGCAGTTGCAGCCCTTCCACGCGGTCCAGGCGCTGCGCCAGGGCGTTGCCCACCACGCCGATGAAGCCGGGCGCCAGCCCGCACTGCGGCATGAGCGCGCTGCGCGCGCCTTCGGCCAGCGCCTGGATGGCACGGGTGCTGGCCACGTCCTCCGTCAGGTCGAAGTAGTGCACGCCATGGCGTGCACACAGCGTGGCCACCGGCACGGCCTGGTGGAACGGCAGTGCGTTCAGCACCGCATGGTGCCCGGCAATGGCAGCCTCCAGCATGGCGTCGCCCGTCACCTGCAAGGGGGCGGCGCTGTGGACCTGCAGGCGCTTCAGTGCGGCGGCGTCGCGGTCGGCCACGGTGAGCGTGTAGCTGCCCGCGTCCTCCAATAGGAGCGCAATGGCACGGCCGATATGGCCCGCGCCCAGGATCAGTACGCGGTGCGGGTGGGAAGCATTGACGGGATGCAGGCGGGTCATGGCGGTCTCCTTGCGTTGTCGTTCGGTAGAGCCATGCTAGGCCGGATCGTTGTCAGTGTGTAGCATCACAACTGTCGATAAAAGCATCAACGATCGTCATATCGACGGCATTGCACGACTTATCGGCAGCATTGGAGATGCCCGTGGAACTGGACGCACTGGACCAACAACTGCTCAGCCTGCTGCAGGCCAACGCGCGCGAGGGCACGGCCGAGCTGGCGCGCCGCCTGGGCCTGGCGCGCACCACGGTGGTGGCGCGCATCGCGCGCTTGGAGCGTGAAGGGGTGGTTGCTGGCTACGGCGTGCGCCTGGGCCAGCGGCTGGCAGGCAGCGCCGTGCGCGCCTGGTGCGCACTGCGCGTGCTGCCCAAGGCCGGGCCGGCGGTGCTGCAAATGCTGCAGGCCCTGCCCCAGGTGGAAGAGGTTTCGGCGGTGAGCGGGCCGTTCGACTACCTGGTGTTCCTGCGCTGCACCAGCCACGAGCAGCTCGACGGCCTGCTGGACCGCATCGGCCAGCTGGACGGCGTGCAGAACACGCAGACCAGCATCGTGCTCAGCCGCAAGATCGACCGCCGCAGCGTGGGCGGTTGATGCTCTATTAATGAGAGCTGCTAGCGCTTGATGGATAAGCGCTGAGGCCGTTTTCCTTCTGTCATCAGCCCAGCAGCCAACCTGCTGCGCCGCACAACGGCACCACCAGCCACGGTGGCACGCGCGCCCATACCAGCGCGGCAAAGGCCGCCAATGCCAACGCCAGGTCGGCTGGCGCATGGATGGCGCTGGTCCACACTGGGTGGTAGAGCGCCGCCAGCAGCAGGCCCACCACGGCGGCATTCACGCCCGCCAAGGCCGCCCGGGCACGTGCGTTGTGCCGCAGCCGCTCCCAGAACGGTAGCGCGCCCGCCACCAGCAGGAATGCTGGCACGAAGATCGCCACCAGGCATACGGCCGCGCCCAGCCAGCCGCCCGCGCCGTGGCCTGCCGCAGCGCCCAGAAAGGCCGCAAAGGTGAACAGCGGCCCCGGCACCGCCTGCGCCAATCCATAGCCCGCCAGGAAATCGTCGGCCGCCACCCAGCCGGTGGCCACCACCTCGGCCTGCAGCAGCGGCAGCACGACGTGGCCGCCGCCGAACACCAGGGCGCCGGCGCGGTAGAACGCATCGGCCAGCACCAGCCATCCTTGAGGCCAGGCGCGCGCAGCCAGCGGCAGCAGCACCAGCAGCGCCGCACATGCGGCCAGCAGCAGCGCTCCGGTACGCGGTCGCACCCCGGCCGCCAGCCCACCCTGCGATGGTGGAGCCGGCATGGCGCCCGCGCGCCCCCACAGCCCCAGGCCGGCCAGCGCCGCCACCAGCATGGCGCCCACCTGCCCCACCACGCCCGGCCACAGCAGCGCAAGCGCACAGGCCAGCACCATCAGCAGCAGCCGCGCCGGCCCGCGGCACAGGCTGCGCGCCATGCCCCAGACGGCTTGCGCCACCACGGCCACGGCCGCCACCTTCAGGCCGTGCAGCACGCCCGCGGGCACGAGGCCCTGCCCCGCCACCAGGCCCAGGCCCAGCAGCGCCATCACCAGCGCGGAGGGCAGCGTGAAACCCAGCCAGGCCGCCAGTGCGCCGCCCCACCCCGCTTGGCGCAGGCCCAGCGCCAGACCCACCTGGCTGCTGGCGGGGCCGGGCAGGAACTGGCACAGCGCTACCAGGTCGGCGTAGGCGTCTTCCGTCAGCCAACGGCGGCGCGCGACGAATTCCTCGCGGAAGTAGCCCAGATGGGCCACTGGCCCGCCGAACGACGTCAGGCCCAGGCGCAGGAAGATGAGGAACACCCGCCAGGCGCTGGCGTGGTGGCGGGTGGCGGCGAAAGGAGAAATGGGTGGCATGCAGCGGGCGCGAAACCCCGAGTATCGCTATTGCGCGTGGCGCGCGGATGACTGGCGCCGCGTGCCAGCAGCGGAGCGCGGCGCGTGCGCGCGCAAGCAGACCTCCTGATCCTTGCGGCCGCAGCCGCTGTGGGCATCAGATGGCGCAGGGCCCCATCCACACCCCGCTGCGCAGGCCGGCCGGCGGCTGCTGCGCCCAGACCTGGGCACACACCTCCCAGGCGGGCTCCTGTACGTTCAGGCCCGCGAAAATGCCGTAGCCTTCGCCCGCACGGATGTCCTCACCCGCGCTCAGGCTCTCGCCGGCCTTGATGGCGCCCTGCGTGTGGATGCACTCGCCCGCCTTGATGCCCCACCCGGCCTCCAGGTGCGTCAGGCCGCTGATGGCTCCGCCGACCACGATGCCCTGCCCCGCGCGCAGGCTGCCTTCGCCGCTCACATGCCCGCCCACGCGCAGGCTTTTGCCGCAGTCGATGCCGCCGTGCACCAGCAGGTCCTGCCCCACGAAGGCGCTGGCGCCCACGCTGAGCGCGCCGTGGCAGACCACGTCCCACGCTGCGCGCAGGTCGCCGCCGCAGTGCAGCGATTCCTGCACCTGCACGCCCCAGTCGGTGCGCAGGTGGCCACCACAGTGCAGCCGTCCATCGCTGTGGATGTGCGCGCCGGCGCGGATGTCCTCGCCCGCCACGATGGCCCTGCCGGCGCGGATGCCGCCCCCCGCATGGAGGGAGCGGCCGACGTGGATCACGCCGTCCACCTCGATGCCGCCGCGCACCTGCACGGTGCCCGCAAACACGAAGGCCTCGGCCTCCAGGCTGTCCAGGTGCAGCACTGCGTTCGAGGGGCCGAACTGGCCCAGCAGCCATAGCGCGTCGTCCACGCGGCCGGCGGCCACCAGCTGGTCCAGCGCCTGCTGGTAGCCCACACCGTCCTCGACATGGCGCACGAACCAGCGAAAGCCGTTGGCGCAGGGGCTCTTGGCCCGGAGAAACTGCTTGGTGAATTCCATGCGACGCTCCAATCCTTGCAAGGCGCCCGTGCGGTGCTGCTGCGGGGGCCTGGGGTGACCCGGCGGACGAAGGGCCCGCGCGAGCGGGCGTGGGAAGGCGTCGTCCACCGTTGCGCAGGGCGGGTGCCCGGCGATGGTGGTTCTGCGCGTTGGAAAGAGGAAGGGTGCTTTATCGCCGGGCGGAGGAATGTGCGACCGGCTGGTATGGCCAGAGCACACGCGCCACGACGCCCACGCGGTTGCGCGCAAGGGTGCGGCGGACGGGTGTGGTCGGGAACATGGGCGCGCATGCTAGCAGTGCGCAGTCCGCGGGACAACCTTGTCGCACGGCGGCGCGCGGTCTTTGGTGCGCCGCCGTGCGTGCTGCGCGGCGGATGTGCATGCGCACCCGCCGCGGGCCGGGGATGGCGGTGTCAGAACGACACGCGCACGCCCACCGTCACGTTGCGCCCTGCCAGCGGGGCCGCGTCCTTGATGAACGAGGTGTGGGCGTAGGCCAGGCGGTCCGTGAGGTTGCGCGCCTTCAGGTACACCTGCCACGGCGTGCCACTGCCCGTGCGGCCGTTATAGGCCAGGCCCAGGTTCAGCATGCCGTAGCCAGGCGTGGCGGTCTCGAACGCGGCCACGCGGTTTTGCCGCGCCACCTGCACCCATTCCACCGCGCCGCCCCAGTCGCGCCAGTTGGCATCCACGCGCAGGCCCACGCGTGCGGGGGCGATGCGCGGCAGCCGCTCGCCACCGTCCAGGCGGGCACGCACGCTGTCGCCGAACAGGGTGACCCCCAGGCGCTGCGTGATGCGCTGGCGCACCCGGCCCTCCATGCCGGTAAAGGTGGCGCCCGCCTGGCTGTACTGCAGCAGCTGCAGGCCGTCCAGTTCGTCGAGCGTGCGGCCGTAGATGTAGTTGCGGATGCGGTTGTGGAACACGCTCACGTCAAATGTGGTGTCCCCGCTGGTCTTGCGCAGGCTCAGGTCGATGTTGCGCGAGGTTTCCGCACGCAGACTGGCGTCGCCACGCTCGTAGGTGGACGTGGCCATGTGCAGGCCGCGTGCGTACAGCTCCTCGGCGGTGGGCGCACGGTGGGCGCGGGTGATGCTCGCGCCTGCGGCGTAGCCAGGCGCAAAGCGCCACACCGCGCCCAGCGATGCGGAGGTGCCGTGGTGGCGCCGCTCCACACCGCTGTCCTGCGCTTCGGCGCTTTGGCGGTCGTGACGCAGCGCGGTCTCGATGCGCCAGTCACCATGCCAGTCGCCCAGGCGGTATTCCTCCAGCAGAAACACGCCCCATTGGCGCGTGAGGGTGGGTTGCACGTAGGCCTCTTCTCCCGCGGCACTGAACTTGCGCTGCCCGGTCTGCAGGCCCAGCACGCCGCGCCAGCCGACCACGGGCTCGTGCTGCAGCTCCACGCGCAGGTCGTGGGCCTTGTTCTTGAAGGTGGTGGCAACGGTGCCCTCCTCCACCTCGTCGTGTACGTAGTCGGTCACGCCCGCGCGCAGGCGCAGCGCGGAGAAGCCGGTGAATGGGTCGCGCAGCTCGCCGCGGATGTCCACGCGCTCGCTGCGCAGGTCCACCACAGGAACGGCTTCGTGACCGTGGTCGTGGTCATGCCCGTCGTCATCGTGGTCGTGCTCGTCATGGCTGCCGCAGTGCAGGTGGTTGCCATGGGGGTGGCAGCCTTCGAAACTGTGGCTGTGGCCCGGCAGGCCGTATTTGGCGTTCTGGCGTGTGAAGGCCAGGCCCAGGTAGCCGCGGCTGCCAACCCAGGACAGCCCCACGCTGCCGGTACCCGTGCGGTTGAAGCTGCCGGGCACGCGGCGCCCCTCGGCCCAGCCGCTGCCCACGCGGTAGTCGTCGGCGTCCCGACCGGCGGCCTCCACGTGCACGGCCAGGTTGCCCGCGCCACCGGTCAGCGCGACAGCGCCGGCCTTTTCGCGGGCCGCGCTGCCGGCGCGCAGTTCGGCGCTGCCTTCGTAGCCCTTGTCGGGCACGGCCGTGGGCACCTTGCCGTCCAGCACGTTGACCACGCCGCCCACGGCACCGCCGCCGTAGACCAGTGCCGACGGCCCGCGCAACACTTCGACCTGTGTGGCCAGCAGTGGCTCGGCCGCCACGGCGTGGTCCGGGCTGACGGTGGAGGCGTCGTGCAGCTCGGACCCGTCAGAGAGCACGCGCACGCGCGGACCGTCCATGCCGCGGATCACGGGGCGGCTGGCGCCCGCGCCGAAATGGCTGCCGGTGATGCCCGGCTCGCCGTCCAGGGTTTCGCCCAGCGTGGCCTCGCGCTGGCGCACGAGGGCGTCGCCCTCCAGCACAGACACGGGCTGCGTCATTTCGGACACGCCCAGCTGCAAACCGCTGGAGGACACGGTGACCTCGGGCAGGCGGGCATCCGCCTGCGCCCACGCGGGTGCTGCGCTGGTCAGGGACAGCAGCGCGGCCCAGGCCAGCGGGTGCATTGCGCCCGGCATGCGGGCGAAAGGGGTGAAGGAGTTCATTACAACGATTTCCGTCAAAAGGCGGCAGGCGCGCGCGAACGCTCGGGCCGCACGCGGCCGCGCTTGAAAATTGATTCAAAACTGCCTCTAGCGCTTATGTATCAAGCGCGAGCAGCTATAAAAAGAGGAGTTTTTGCGACGCCGACATGCAAAGGCGGCGGCGCGAGGCGGGGAGCCTCAGGCGCTCAGGGGCGGAGCGCGGGCATGGAAAGGCGCCGCCCGGCCCGCGCGCGGCACCGGCGCGGGGGACCTGACAGGGGGCAGCTGCGGCTGTGCCTGGACCTGCGCGGGGGCCTGGCCCAGCGCGGCGCCCACCAGCGTCTGCTCGTCCAGCACCTGGCAGTCCGCGGCGCCGTGCCCGGCAAACAGCGCATGCAGGGTGTCCAGGGCCTGTTGCCCGGCGCTTGCCGCATCCCGTGCATGCCCGTCGCCGTGCAAGGCATGCGCCAGCCCTTGCCCCGCGGGCAGGTGCAACACCTGGTGCATGCGTCCGAGTGCGGGCGCGAGCACCAGCGCCAGCAGCAGCCAGGTCAGGGCCAGGCGGCGGCGCAGTTGCGGCAAGAGCGCGGGTGTCAGGGACATGCGGGCTGGGTGAAAGGTGCAGTCGTCAGTGGGCGTGCTTCATGCCGCAGTACTTGCCGATCGCCAGGTTCTTGCAGGCGGCCTGCAGTTCCTTGCGGCAGGTTTCTTCGCCCTTGCCGGATTCCAGGCACTTGGCAGCGGCCTCGTGCGCTGCTGCCATGGCGCGGTGGCGCTCGATGTCGGCCTTGGTCTGCTGCGCGGTGTGCTCCTGCGCGTGCGCGACGGCGGCGCAGCCCAGCAGCAGGGTGGCGAGCCAGGGTTTCATGGGTTGCTTCCTCCAAAGTAACACCGCGCCGCTGTTGCGGCGCGGGCCCGGGAGGATAGCGCAGGAACCCGCGGGGATTCCCAAAAGGCTGCGCGGATGCGCCGCTTTGGGAAGGCGGTGGACCCGCTGGCGGCGACCTGGGCCGCGCAGCGGTCAGGCGCCGGGCTTGAGGTGCCGTGCGAAGGTCTTGCGGAACTTCTCCACCTTCGGCCCCACGACGAAGGCGCAATAGCCCTGGTTGGGGTGGTTGCGGTAGTAGTCCTGGTGGTAGTCCTCCGCGGGCCAGTAGTTCACCAGGGGGGCCACCTCGGTCACCACGGGCGCGCCAAAGAGCTTGTCCTGCCCCATCTGGCGCAGTAGCTCTTCGGCCACGTCCTGGTGTGCGGGGTCGGTGAAGTAGATGGCGCTGCGGTACTGCGTGCCCACATCGTTGCCCTGGCGGTTGAGGGTGGTGGGGTCGTGCGTGGCGAAGAAGATCTCCAGAATCTCGCGCACGCCGATCTGCGCGGGGTCGAACGTCACGCGCACCACCTCGGCGTGGCCGGTCGTGCCGCTGCACACCTGCTCGTAGGTGGGCTCGGCTACGTCGCCATTGGCATAGCCGCTTTGCACGTCGGTCACGCCGCGCACGCGGTCGAACACGGCTTCGGTGCACCAGAAGCACCCGCCGCCGAGGGTGATGGATTGCAGATCGGACATGGGATTGCGCCTCGTGAAGGGGATGAAAGCCTCATCATAGAAATGAAGCGAAGGCGCCGTCCCGCGTCTGCCCTTGCGTTGACGGGGGCAAGGCGGGTTGTTATATTACTAACCAGTCAGTCAGTAATTTATGATCTCCCTCCCCCCAGTCCCCGAATCGTCCGAACCCCCGCGCCGCGGCCGCCGCAAGGAAGCCCGGCCCGGTGAATTGATGGACGCTGCCCTGGACCTGTTCGTGGAAAAAGGGTTTGCCGCCACCCGGGTGGACGAGGTCGCCGCGCGCGCGGGCGTGTCCAAGGGCACGCTGTTCCTCTACTTCCCCAGCAAGGAAGACCTTTTCAAGGCCGTGGTGCGCAAGAACATTGCGGGCCGCTTCCCTGAATGGGACCTGGAGATGGAAACCTTCGAGGGCACGAGCAGCGAACTGGTGCAGTACTGCTTTCAGACGTGGTGGGAGCGCGTGGGCTCCACCAAGGCCTCGGGCCTGGGCAAGCTCATGCTGAGCGAGGCCAACAACTTCCCGGAGATCGCTGAGTTCTACCGCCGGGAGGTCGTGGAACCCGGCCACCGCCTGATCCGCCGCATCCTGCAGCGCGGCATGGACCGTGGCGAGTTCCGCCCGCTGGATCTGGACCATGCCGTCTACCTGGTGCTGGCGCCCTTGATGTTCCTGATGTTCTCGCAGCCTTCGCTGTCGCTGTGCATCCCGAACCCTGACACGTTCTCCGCGCAGGAGTACATCCGCCTGCAGGCCGAGAACGTCTTGCAGGGGCTGTGCGTGCGGCCGACCTAGAATCAGGGGTTTGTCTGAACCACAGTGACCCGCCTCCGGAGTACCCCATGAACATGCCTCTGAACACGTCCGCTGACATTTGCGATCCTACCGAGCAGGCCCGCTACAACATGGTCGAGCAGCAGATCCGCCCGTGGAACGTGCTGGACGAGGCGGTGCTGGAGTTGCTGTTCACCGTGCGCCGCGAGGAGTTCGTGCCTCCGGCCTACCAGGGGGCCGCCTTCATCGACACGCAGATCCCGCTGAACCCCTCGGTGGAAGAAGCCGAGCGCCTGGGCCAGGTGATGCTGGCGCCGCGCGTGGATGCGCGCATGTTCCAGGATCTGCAGGTGCAATCCTCCGACCGCGTGCTGGAGATCGGCGCGGGCTCGGGCTACATGGCCGCGCTGCTGGCCGCGCGCGCCGAGCGCGTGGTGTCGCTGGAGATCGTCCCGGAGCTGGCCGAGTTCGCCCGCGAGAACCTGCGCAGTGCCGGCGTGGACAACGCCGAGGTGCGCCAGTCCGACGGCGCGCTGGACCCCATCCCCGATGGTCCGTTCGATGTGATCGTGCTCAGCGGCTCGGTGGCCGAGATTCCCCAGCGCCTGCTGGGCCTGCTGCGCGACGGCGGCCGCCTGGGCGCCTTCGTGGGCCACATGCCGATGATGCGCGCCACGTTCGTGCGCCGCCAAGGTGACCGGTACGAGACCACTCAACCCTGGGATGTGGTGGTGCCGCGCCTGCGCCACTTCCCGGAGCCGACCCGCTTCAAGTTCTGACACCCCTTCAGCGTCCTTCAGGAACCTTTGCATGATCGACCACGTGCGCCCTGCCCAACTGGCCGACTGGCTGACCGCTAACGCCGGCAGCCGCCCGCTGGTGCTGGACGTGCGTGAGCCGTGGGAGCTGCAGACCGCCAGCGTGACGCCCCAGGGGTTTGAGCTCGTGGCCATCCCCATGGGGGAGCTGGCCGCACGGCTGGATGAACTGGACCCCGCCCGCCCTGTGGCCTGCTTGTGCCACCACGGCATGCGCAGCCTGCGGGTGGCGGGCTTCCTGGCGCACCAGGGCTTCGACCAGGTGGCCAATATCACGGGCGGCATCGAGGCCTGGTCGCATGAGCGCGACCCGGCGGTGCCCCGGTATTGAGCCACCACGGACGTCGCCCGGCGTGCTGCAGCCTTCCCATTGATCACCGCAGACCTTCCTGAAGAACGCCATGACATCACTGCAACGGTTGCTCTCCGTTTCCCTGGCCGTGGGCGCCTGCGCGCTGGGCGCCCTGCCCGCGCAGGCGCAGAGCCTGTCCACGCTGGTGGAGTGGGCGCGCAGCTATGACGCCCCGTGGCAGGCCGCGCAGGCACAGTTGCAGGCCGCCGACAGCCGCGCCGAGCAGGCGCGCGCAGGACTGCTGCCCAGCGCCGCGCTGAACGGGGGCGTGACCTACGCCCGCACCGACCTGACCCGTGGCCCCCTGCCCCCGCTGGACCTGCACGCGCCTACCCAGACCGTGGGGGTGGTGGCCTCGCAGCCGCTGTACCGGCCGGCCAACCGCATCGGCTTCGAGCAGGGGCAGCGCGGGATCGACATTGCCCGCGCGCAGCGTGACGCGGCCGAGCAGGACCTGCTGGTGCGCGTGAGCCAGGCGTATTTCGATGTGCTGGCCGCCCAGGACACCCTGACCTTCGTGCAGGCCCAAAAGGTTGCCGTGGCCGAACAACTGGCCGCGGCCAAGCGCAATTTCGAGGTCGGCACCGCCACGGTGACCGACGAGCGCGAGGCCCAGGCGCGGCACGACCTGGTGTCGGCCCAGGAGATCGCGGCCGAGAACGACCTGCACGTCAAGCGCCTGGCACTGGAGTAGACCGTGGGCCGCTCGGGCCTGACCCCGCTGCCCCTGGCCCAGCCGGTGCAGCTGCCCGCGGTGCAGCCGGCCGATGTGAACAGCTGGGTGCACGTCGCGGAAGATCAGCAACCCCAGGTGCGCCAGGCAGCCATCGCGCTGGACGTGGCGCGCCTGGAGACCGCCAAGGCCGAGACCGGCCACCTGCCCACGGTGGATCTGCAGGCGGGCTACAGCGTGCAGCGCACGCCCAACGGCACCGTCACCATGCCGGGCGTGCACTCCCGTGCCAACGTCGCCAGCGTGGGCGTGGCGCTCAACCTGCCGCTGTTCGCGGGCTTCGCGGTGCAAAACCGGGTGAAGGAAACCCTGTCGCTGGAAGACAAGGCGCGTGCCGACTTGGACCATGCGCGCCGCAGCGTGGCCCAGGCCACGCGCGCCGCGTTCTTCGGCGTGCAGTCGGGCCAGAGCCAGGTGCGGGCGCTGCAGGCGGCCGAGGCGTCCACCCAGAGCGCGCTCGAAGCCAACCAGCTGGGCTACAAGGTGGGCGTGCGCATCAACATCGACGTGCTCAACGCCCAGAGCCAGCTCTACCAGACCAAGCGCGACCTGGCCGTGGCACGCTACAACGTGCTTATGGGCACGCTGCGCCTCAAGCAGGCCGCCGGCACCTTGTCCATGGACGACGTGGTGGCGGTGGACAGCCTGCTGAGTCGCTGACACCCTGCGATACCAGCCGCTGTCGCTATATAAACAATAGCTGCTTGCGCTTGATGGATAAGCGCTAGAGGTCTAAAAGACCATCATTCGCGGTCAAGGTCCGCCGGGTCACTCGTCCGGTTCACGGCATAACGCAGCTCCACCATGCCCGTCCCCAGGGGCTGTGCGTCAAGCAGGCGCAACGCGGTGCTGGGCAGCCGGCGCGGAAACAGCGGCTTGCCCCGTCCCAGCGTGACCGAGCCCACCTGCAGGATCAGCTCGTCCAGCAAGCCAGCGTCGTAGAACTGGCCGGCAAGGTCCCCGCCGCCAACCACCCAGAGGTTCTTCGTCCCCGCGGCCAAGCGCATGGCCGCATGCACCGGCCGCACGTCGCCCTGCACGAAGCGGATGTCCGCCCCGTCGATGCCCGGCAGGCGGCGCGAGGAGAAAACCCAGGCGGGCTGCGTGTAGGGCCAGGCGGAGCCCGTTTCGGCGCGCACGGCGTCCGCGTTGCGCAGCATCCATTCGTAGGTGGATGACCCCATAGCCAGGGCACCCACCTGCGCGATGAAGGCGGGATAGCTGGATTCCTCCAGGCTGCCCAGGGTGAAAAGCCAATCCAGCGAGTCGTCTTCCGTGGCGAGGAAGCCGTCCAGGCTGGTGGCGGTGAAATACTGGGTTTTCATGGACGGTTTATAGCGCGTGGGCCGTCCCGCAAAGCTCTGCAGGGTCAGGGCAGCAACTCGACGCCCAGCGGCCGCACGGCGAGCGCGAACAGGCCGAAGCAGACCACGGTGATGGCTGCGCTGGCCAGCAGGGTCAGGCCGAACCCGATGCGCGGCAGCAGCCAGGGAAAGGCCAGAAACATGGGCAGCGTGGGGACCACGTACCAGAACGTGTACCAAGCGTGGTTGGCGATCTTTTCCTGCGGCTGCTTTTCCACGTACAGCCAGACCAGCGCGAGGAACGTCACCAGCGGCAGCGCCGCCAGCAATGCGCCCAGCTTGTCGCTGCGCTTGGCTGCTTCGGACACGGCGACCACCACCGCCGCGGTGATCAGGTATTTGGTGACGAGCCAGCCCATCGGCTTTTACAGTTGGTGTACCACCAGGCGGAATTCTGGGTCGTCCTCGAAGGTGCGCACCTCGAAGCCCAGGCGCCGCATCAGCTTGAGCATGGTCGGGTTGTTGGCCAGCACCAGGCCCTGGATCTCGGCCAGGCCGCGATCGCGTGCCACGTCCATGATGCTGAGCATCAGGCGCGAGCCCAGCCCTTTGCCGGCGAAGTCGTCGGCCACCAGCAACGCGAACTCGCAGCTCGTCTGGTCGGGGTTGGTCACGTAGCGCGACACGCCCACGATGCGCTCCTTGTGGCTCACCTCGCCATCATCATGAACCACGCGCTCGCGGTGCACGGCCACCAGGGCCATCTCGCGGTCGTAGTCGATGAGGGTGAAACGCGCCAGCATGGAAGGCGGCAGCTCGGCCAACTGCGACACGAAGCGGAAGTAGCGGCTCTCGGGCGACAGTTCCTTGACCAGGCGCTGCACCATCTGAGCATCGTCCGGACGGATCGGGCGCACCAGGTACTCACCCCCGCCGCGCAGCGGCCAGACTGCTTCATAGCGCGCCGGATACGGCAGGATGGAGAGGTGGCCGTAGTGCCCGTAGCCGGCCACCTCGCCGCGCGAGCCGCCCTGGGCCGTTTCATGGATGACGATGCGCGCGTCCACGGCCACGGCGCCCTGCTCGTCCACGATCAGGGGGTTGATGTCCATCTCGCGCAGCTGGGGCAGCGCGCAGACCATCTCGGACACGCGCAGCAGCACCTGCTCCAGCCCTTCCAGGTCCACGGCGGTGGCGCCGCGCCATTCGCCCAGCGTCTCGGCCACGCGCGAGCGGTCGATGAGCCGCCGCGCCAGGAATTGGTTGAGCGGCGGCAACTCCATCGCGCGATCGTTGATGAGCTCGATCATCGTGCCGCCGGCGCCAAAGGTGATCACCGGGCCGAAGGGCTCGTCGCTGACCAGGCCGATGCAGGTCTCGCGCCCGCGGCGCCCGCGTGCCATCTTCTGCACCGTTACGCCGTTGATGCGCGCGCCGGGCTGTACCCGCGCCACACGCTGCACCATGTCGGTGTAGGCATCGCGCGCGGCCGATCCGTTGTGCACATTCAGCGCCACGCCGCCCACGTCGGACTTGTGCGCGATGTCGGGCGAATCGATCTTGAGCGCCACGGGGAAGCCGAGCTGCGTGGCGATCATCATCGCCTCGTGGCTGCTGCGCGCCAGCAGCGTCTTGGTCACCGGGATGTGGAAGGCCGCCAGCAGCGTCTTGGACTCCATCTCGGTCAGCACGTTGCGCCGCTCGGCCAGCACGCTCTCGATCACCAGGCGCGCGCCCTCGATGTCGGGCTTGGACAGCGTCGTGAGCGGCGGCGGTGTCTGCTGCAAAAGCTGCTGGTTCTGGTAGAACGAGGCGATGTTGCCGAAGGCGCCCACCGCGGCCTCGGGCGTTCGGAAGGTGGGAATCTGCGCCGCCCGCAGGATGCGGCGCGCCGGCACCACCGAGGCGTCGCCCATCCAGCACGACAGCAAGGGCTTGGAGGCCAGGCGCTTGGCATCGGCTAGCACGGTGGCCACGGCTTCGGCGTCGGCGCCGGCCTTGGGCGAGAAGATGGCCAGCAAGCCATCGATCTGCTTGTCACGGAACGCCGCCTCCAGCGCCAGGCGATAGTGCTCCGGCCCCGCTTCTTCCGACAGATCGATCAGGTCGGCCAGCGAGGCCAGCGGCGGCAGCTTGGGCGCCAACGCAGCGCAGGTCTCGGACGAAAAGCGGCCCAGGTCCAGGCCGATCTCGTTCTCCCAGTCGGCCGCCAGCACGCCGGGGCCGCCGCCGTTGGTGATGATGGCCAGGCGCTTGCCTACGGGCCGGTAGCGCGAGGCCAGGCACTTCGCGGCCGAGAACAGCTCCACGAACGAGCGCACGCGCACGGCGCCCGCGCGGCGCAGCGCGGCGTCGAACACATCGTCGCTGCCCACGATGGCGGCGCTGTGCGTCTGCGCCGCCTCGTTGCCTGCAGGCTTGCGCCCCGCCTTGAGCACCACCACCGGCTTGGCATAGGCCGCCGATCGCAGGGCGCTCATGAATCGGCGCGCATTCTGGATGCCTTCCATGTAGACCACGATGCTCTGCGTGCGCGCATCGTTGGCCAGGAAGTCCAGCGCCTCGCTCAGCCCCACGTCGGTGTGCGGGCCCAGCGAAATCACGCTGGAAAAGCCCACCGCGTTGTTGCTGGCCCAGTCCAGGATGGACGAGGTGAGCGCGCCCGACTGGCACACCAGGGCCAGCGACCCCTCGCGCGCCAACGGCCCCGCGGCGCTGGCATTCAATTGCAGCGACGGCCGCTGCATGCCCAGCGAATTGGGCCCCAGCAGGTGGATGCCCTCGCGACGCGCGATCTTGCGCAGCTGCTCGGCCAGTTGCGCATCCACGCCGTTGGACAGCACCAGTGCCGAGCGGCAGTTGATGCGCCCCGCTACCTCCAGCGCGGCGGGCAGGTCCTGCGGCGGCTGGGCGATGATGGCCAGGTCCGCACGCGTCTGCGCCAGGTCGGCCAGCGTGCCGCTGGTATGGATGTCCAGGTAGGTGAGCGTGCCCGTGAAGCGCTGGGCGGCCAGCGCCTCGCGCAGCACCTTGGCCTGGGGCGTGTGCGTATCGGGCGCATCGGCGTTGCCGGCCAGCACGACGATGGAGCTGGGCGTGAACAGGGGCGTGAGGTAGTGCTTGTCCATCATGATGGAGCGATTCTCTGCCATCCCGGCATTGCTTGGTGAGACAGGCAACGCCGGCGGCTTGCGCTGTGTCAGCGCCCTCGCAGTCGTGGTCGCAGTCGTGATCGCAGGAAACGCGGGCGGACCGCTCAGTCGGGACGGTCGTCCACGGCCTCGCGCAGGCGCTGCAGGACGGCCAGGGCCGTGTCCAGGGCCGCGCCGCGGTGCTCCTCGGTGAATGCCACGCAGCGCTCGGACAGCGCCCTCCGCCGCTGCGGGTCCTGCGCCAGGGCGGCCGCGGCGGCCACGCCCTCGGCCATGTCGGCCACGCGCAGCGCGGCGCCAGCGTCGATGGCCAGGCGCGCGGCCTCGGCAAAGTTGAAGGTGTGCGGGCCCATGACCACGGGGCAGCCGCCCGCCGCGGCCTCGATGAGGTTCTGCCCACCCAGCGGCGCAAAGCTGCCTCCCAGCAGCGCCACGTGGGCCAGACCGTAATACAGCGCCATCTCGCCCAGCGAGTCGCCCAGCCACACATCGGCGCTGTCCGGCTGCGCGGTCCACTGGCTGCGCCGCGACACGCGCAGGCCGGCGGCCTCGCACAGGCGCTGCACCTCGTCAAAACGCTGGGGGTGGCGCGGTACCACCAACCACTGCACGGACTGATTTACTCCTGAATCAATAGCTGCTGGCGCTTGACTGGCGGGCGCTAGAGGCGTTTTTTGCTTCAAAACCTCCAGCCACATGGCCTCTTCGCCCTCGCGGCTGCTGGCCAGCAGCACCACCGGTCGGGCGCTGGCGGCGCGCCACGTGCGGCCCTGCGCCTGCAGGGCGGGTGACGGCACCACGTCGAACTTCAGGTTGCCGAAGACTCCTGCCACCTGCGCGCCCACGTCGCGCAGCCGGGCGGCGTCGTCTTCGGTCTGCGCCCACACGGCCGACAGGCCGGCGTAGGCCGGGCGCGACAGCCAGCCCAGCCGGCGCGCGCCGGCGCGCGACTTTTCGTTGAGCCGCGCGTTGGCCAGCACCAGCGGGATGCGCCGCCTGCGGCAGGCCGCGACGAGGTTGGGCCAGATCTCCGTCTCCATAAGGATGCCGATAGACGGGCGGAACTGCCGCAGAAAGCGCCGCACGGCCCAGGGCGTGTCCCAGGGCTGCCACACCTGCACGTCGCCGGGCAGCAGCAGCTTTTCGCCCTCGGCCCGGCCCGTGGCCGTGCCGTGGGTGAGCAGCAGGCGCATGCCGGGCAGCAGCGGGCGCAGTTCCTTCAGCAGGATGGCCGCCGCGCGTGTCTCCCCCAGGGAGACGGCGTGGATCCAGATGAACTGCTCGTCGGCCTCGGTCTCCGATGACGGCGACAGGCTGTCCATGGGCGGCGGGTAGTGGCCGAAGCGCTCGGGCACGGCCACGGCGTAGCCGGGCTCGGTGAGCGCGCGGCGGCGCAGCTTGCGCAGCAGCAGCGGCGTGGCCAGCCACACGGCCAGGCTGTAGAGCCACAGGATGAGCTGGTGCATGCCGCCCGCGCTGCCCGCGATCAGTGCGCGGCGCCGCCCACCTGGGCGCCGGGCTTCACGCGTTCCAGCAGCGCCAGCATGGCGGCTTCGATGCGCTGCAGCGCGGCGTCGGTGTGGCCCTCGAAGCGCAGCACCAGCACCGGCGTGGTGTTGCTGGCGCGGATCAGGCCAAAGCCATCGGGCCAGTCCACGCGCAGGCCGTCGATGGTGCTGATGCGGGCCGGCGCCGCAAACGCGTCGGCCGCCAGCGCCTGCAACTCGGCCGTCAGGCGATGGGGCTCGCCCTCCTCGCAATGCACGTTGAGTTCGGGCGTGGAATGGCTTGTGGGCAGGGCGTTCAGCACGGCGCTGGGGTCGGCATGGCGGCTCAGGATTTCCAGCAGGCGGCAGCCTGCATACGTGCCGTCGTCAAAACCGAACCAGCGTTCCTTGAAGAAGATGTGGCCGCTCATCTCGCCGCCCAGGGGCGCGTCCAGCTCTTTCATGCGTGCCTTGATGAGCGAATGGCCGGTCTTGTACATCTGCGGCTGGCCGCCCGCGGACTCGATGGCGGGCGCCAGGCGCTGCGTGCACTTCACGTCGAACAGGATGGGTGCGCCCGGCACGCGCGACAGCACATCCTGGGCGAACAGCATCATCTGCCGGTCGGGGAAGATGTTCTGACCGTCCTTGGTCACGATGCCCAGGCGGTCGCCGTCGCCGTCGAAGGCCAGGCCCAGTTCGGCGTCGCTGGTCTTCAAGGCCTCGATCACGTCGCGCAGGTTGTCGGGCTTGCTGGGGTCGGGGTGGTGGTTGGGGAAGTTGCCGTCCACCTCGGAGAACAGCTCGATCACCTCGCAGCCCAATGCACGGAAGATGCCGGGCGCCGACGCGCCGGCGATGCCGTTGCCGCTGTCCACCACGATCTTCATGGGCCGCGCGAGCTTCACGTCGCCCACGATGCGTTGCACGTAGGCGGGCAGCACGTCCTCGTGGCGCACGTGGCCGCCTTCGCGCAGCTGCCAGCTCTGCTGCTCCATGGTGCGGCGTAGCTGCTGGATTTCCTCGCCGTAGATCGCGCGACCGGCCAGCACCATCTTGAAGCCGTTGTAGTCCTTGGGGTTGTGGCTGCCCGTAACCTGGATGCCGCTGGCGCACAGCGTGCTGGCCGCGAAGTACAGCAGGGGCGTGGTGCTCATGCCGATGTCGATGACCTCGACGCCCGCGTCCACCAGGCCCTGGATCAGCGCGGCCGAGAGCGCCGGGCCCGACAGGCGCCCGTCGCGTCCCACGGCCACCGTACGCTCGCCTTGCACGAGTGCGGCGGTGCCAAAGGCCCGGCCGAGGGCACGGGCCACGTCGTCGTTGAGCGTGCTGGGCACGATGCCGCGGATGTCGTAGGCCTTGAAGATCGCGGGAGAAAGCTGCACAGGGGATTCCTTGGAGATAAGGGGCGGGACCGGGAGGTCCGCCGTCCAGGCAAGGCCGGCAGGAAGGCCGGCAGAAAGGCCGGAATTGTAGGCCCGGTCCAGGCGCGCCCCTGTCAGCCGGGGACCCAACTGAGGCCGGCCAGGCGCATGTCCGAAAACGGCCAGTAGAACGGCTGCGCGTGCCTATCATGGCCCCATGCCCGACGTTCTTCATTCCCCTGCTCCACCCGCCAGCACCGCCTCTGCGGCGGGCGACGACGAGGCCCGCTACCTGGCCCTGCGGGCCCGGGATGCGCGTTTTGACGGACGGTTCTTCACCGGCGTGACCTCCACCGGCATCTACTGCCGCCCCGTCTGTGCCGTGCGCACGCCCCGGCGCGAAAACTGCCGTTTTTTTACGCTGGCGGCGCAGGCCGAGAGTGCCGGCTTTCGCCCCTGCCTGCGCTGCCGGCCCGAGCTGGCGCCGCAGGCGCTGGCCTGGTCGGTGCAGGACGCATCGGGCATCCTCGTGCGCCAGGCGCTACGGATGCTGGATGCGCCGCAGTCCTGGGGCGCGTGCGAAGGCGGCGCCGTGGTCGCGCAGCTGGCCGCGCGCCTGGGCGTGAGCGACCGGCACCTGCGCCGCATCTTCGAGGCCGCGCTGGGCATCTCGCCGCTGCAGTACCTGCAGACGCGCCGGCTGCTGGCGGCCAAGCAGTTGCTGACCGATACCAATCTGCCCGTCACCCAGGTGGCGCTGGCCAGCGGCTTTGCCAGCGTGCGCCGCTTCAACGCGGCGTTCAATACCCACTACGGACTCAATCCCACCCAGTTGCGCCGGCAAGGCGCCGCACCCGATGGGGTACAGGCAGGCGCCCGTGCGGTGCGTCTGGGCCTGCGCCCGCCCTACGACACGGCCGCGCTGATGGGCTTTCTGGCGGCGCGGCAGATCCACGGCATGGAGAGCATCCGCACCGGGCCGGGGGTGCAGGTTCTGCGCAGAACGGTGCGGCTGGCAAGCGCGGGCACCGTTTTCACCGGCTGGCTGGAAGCCGGCTTCGATGACGGGCGCCCCCAGCTGTGGCTGCGCGTCAGCGACGGCCTGCAGCCCGTGCTGCCGCAGCTCATCGCGCGGGTGCGCGCATTGTTCGACCTGGACGCGGACCCGCAGGCCATCAACGCGGTGCTGCACCCCTCCTTCCCGGAGGGCGACGGCCTGCGTGTGCCGGGCGCGTTCGACGGCTTCGAGCTGGCGGTGCGCGCCGTGCTGGGCCAGCAGATCACGGTGGCCGCCGCGCGCACGCTGGCGCAGCGGCTGGTGGAGCGTTTTGGCGAGCCCATCGCCACGCCATGGCCGGACCTGCATCGGCTGTTTCCCACACCGGCCGCTCTGGCCGCGGCGCAAGGGGACGCACTGGGCAGCCTGGGCATCGTGCGCCAGCGGCAGGCCGCCATCGTGGCGCTTGCGCAGGCCGTGGACGCGGGCACGCTGCTGCTGGACGCCAGCGCCGACGTACCCGCCACGCTGGACGCGCTGCGTGCGCTGCCCGGTATTGGCGACTGGACGGCGCAGTACATCGCCATGCGCGCCCTGCGCTGGCCCGACGCCTTTCCGGCCGGAGACGTGGCGCTGCACAAGGCGCTGGGCGTGCAGGGCCAGCCGCAACCCGCGCGCGCCGCCACCGAAGTAGCCCGCGCCTGGCGCCCCTGGCGCAGCTATGGCGTGCTGCGCGCGTGGAGTGGTTTGGCTCTGGCGCTATCAGACCAATAGCTGCCGGCGCTGGGTGCGCCTGCGCAAAAGGCAAATTTCGCGTTTAACAGGCCGTTGAAAAATCCCCCGCCGACGCCCGCGTTGGCCG